>NZ_JBHYMC010000003.1:0-215261 GCF_042742535.1 Streptomyces sp. NPDC058880 | reverse complement strand
CCCGAAAACACCGTTCCCACAAGCGCGTTCGCATCATGCACGCTCGATGATCACAGGTGAGCACTCACCGTCACCACCGACTACGGAACAGACCCAACGATTTACAGTCCCTTGATCAGCCCTATGACGGAATGGTCTCAGCTCGCCCATGCCTACGGCACTGCCGAAGATGTGCCGGGCCTCCTCAAAGCAGCCGGGCCCGACCCGGAGAGTCATGCGCGGCGGAGCGCTGCCGTTCTCACCAAGGGCTGCGCACCCTGACGCCGAGGGCCCGGACGCGGTCCTGGGCCTGCGGGTCGAGCTTCAGCAGCAGGTCCTCGCCGACGACTCCGGCGCGCTGCCAGATGGTGCAGAGGGTCTCCAGGCCCGCTGTGGCGACCTCCGGTTCTGCGTCGGCCGCGGTCTGCACCAGGGCTTCGACGACCGGCCTGCCCTGCAGTCCCGCCACAGCCCGTGCCATCCGGGCCCGCTGCTCCGCGGGGACGGCCGGGTCGGCGAGTGAGCGCAGCACGTCCGCCGTGTCGCGGGCGTCCTGGCAGGGCAGGACCCGCACCAGGTACACGAGCTGCGCGCCGAGCACGATCAGGTACTGCAGTGGCACGAGTAGGGCCACGGGCAGCAGGAGGACCAGGGGCAGGACGATCAGCCAGCCGCCGCGGATCCGCCAGGGACCGTCGGTCGGCGGCTCGAATCGCCGACCGGCCAGCGGGACGAGGATGCACATGGTCACGACCGTCAGGAGCGGCACCACGATCAGCCCCATTCCCAGCCCGGCACCGAAGGATGCCCAGAAGGGGTCGTCGCCCAGAACGGGCAGCGCGAGGGCCGCCGCCACCCAGCTGAGAGCTGCGGTCATGGCGTAGCGCTGTAGGCAGACCCACAGCCATCTTCCCGTACTCATATCAGCCTCCTCCTCTCACCAGCTCTTCGTACAGGTGTCATTGACCCACTTCCGGTGATCACCGCCCTTGTGGAAGACGCTGTGGCGGCGGCTCCGTCGGCCAGGGTGCCGAGCTTGCCCTCGGAGCCGCACACGAGGTCCTGGGAGGTGGCGCTGATCGGCGGGGCGCATGAGGGGGCCCAGCCTCGGGCGGGGAGGCTGGTCCGGTGGATGGGGGCGTGCGGAGCCCGCACGGGTTTCGGTCGGGGGCGGGTGCCGTGGGTGGGGTGGGGTGGGGTGGGGTGGGTCAGGCGAGGGTGAGGGGGAGGGCCGTCAGGCCGCGGGTCAGGCGGGTTCGGCGCCAGGTCAGGGATTCCTCGGGGAGGGTCAGGCGGGTGTTCGGGAAGCGGGTCACCAGGGTGCGGAGGGCGATGTCCGCCTCGGCCCGGGCCAGGGGGGCGCCCGGGCAGCGGTGGATGCCGTGGCCGAAGGAGAGGTGGCCGCCGGCGTCGCGGTCGAGGTCGAGGCGGTGCGGGTCGGGGAACGCCGCCGGGTCGCGGTTGGCGGCCCCGGGTGCGATGAGCACCGGGAAGCCCGCCGGGATGTCGATCCCGCCGACGCTCAGGTCCTCCGTGCTGTGACGGAAGGTGGCCACGCTCACCGGGGAGTCGAAGCGGAGCAGTTCGTCGAGGGCGGCGGGGATCAGGTCCGGGTTCCGGCGCAGGCGGTCGAACGCCTCCGGGTGCCGGAGCAGGGCCAGCACGGCGTTGCCGATGAAGTGGGTGGTGGTCTCGTGACCGGCGACCAGCAGGAGGGCGGCCAGGGAGACGGTCTCGTCCCGGTCGAGGCCGCCCTCGTCGCAGTCGCGCAGGAGGGAGTGGAGCGGGCCGTCGCCGGGGGCGGTGCGGGCCGTGTCGACGAGGTCGGTGAGGTAGTCGCCGATCCGGTGTGACGCGGCGTCGACGCGGTCGGTGTCGGTCGCGTCGAAGAGGGCGTGGGACCAGTCGGCGAGGGCGGTGCGGTCGGCCTCGGGTACGCCCAGGAGTTCGCAGACGACGGTGACCGGCAGGGGCACCGCCAGGTCCGCCACCAGGTCGATGTCCGCCCCCGGTCGCCACGCGGCCATGAGGCCGTCCACGACCCGGGTGATGAACGGGCGCAGTTCGCGGACGCGGCCGGTCGTGAACAGCCGCGTCGCCACCCGTCGTTGGTGGGTGTGCGCCGGGGGGTCGCTCGCCAGCATGGTGCGGGCGATCGCCGGGTGCAGGTCGCGGTTCGACGGGCGGTCGGCGAAGAAGCGGGCCGTGTCCTTGGACAGGCGGGGGTCGGCGAACGCCTCGCGGGCCTCGGAGTGGCCGGTGATCACGTACGCCTGGTGTCCGCCGGAGCCGGTGGGGATCCGCCGGACCGGGCAGCCTTCGCGCAGCCGGTCGTAGGTGGGGTAGGGGTCGGCGAAGAAGCGCGGGTCGCGCAGGGGGTCCCGGCGCGGCGCGGTCACGAGGCCGCGCCCGTGGGCTCGGGCGCCCGGTGCCGTGCGTGGGCGTCCGCCACGAGCAGCAGCCATGCGGTCTCCGCCTGGAGGTCGCCCTTGCGGGAGGCGGTGCCGGCGGCGGGCGGGGCCTCCTCACCCGCGGGAGTGGCTCCGGCGTGCTTCGCGGCGACGGCCGCGGCGATGACTGCCGCCTCCACCTCGGCGTCGCCCTCGGGGGTGCCGGCCGTGCCCCGGTGGGCGGCCTCGGCGGCCGCGGCGTCCCGTACCGACGCCTGACGGTACCGGCGCAGGGCCAGCACGCAGTCGTTGATCTCGATGACCCTGCGGTGGAGGTGGAAGTCGAGGTCGTGGGCGTCGGCCCCGGTGTTCTCCGGGTCGAGGACGACCTCGGGGACCGCCGAGGTGACCTCCCGCCACAGGGGTTCCAGCGCGGTGAACGAGTTCCGCTCCCAGCGGCGGCGGCGCAGCCGGCTGAGCGGCCACAGCAGGGCGGGGAGGGTGAGTCCGACGGTGATGAGGAGGACCGCGACGGCGGGCGCGGTCACGCTGAACGTGCAGCGGAAGGGGGTCAGCGGCGTCGAGCACCGGGCGTGGTCGGGAACGAGGCCCAGGCCGAGGCCGATGGAGACCAGGGCGAAGAGCTTGTACGCGGCGTAGACGAGGGCGAAGCCACAGCCGACCGAGGTCGTGCGCAGGCCCCAACGCTGACTGCGGCGCGTCGAGCGCTTGGACTGGGCCCAGGTCTGCAGCAGGAAGTCCTTGGCCGTGTAGCCCAGGTAGGAGATGTAGATGAGTACGTAGCAGGCGTACAACACCGGGTTTCGTCCGGTGAGTTGTTCAGCGACGAAGAAGGCGGTCATGCCGGCGACGGAGAGCGCGAGGGCGATGACGCGCAGGCGGATCTGCCGGTGGGCCCGCTCGCGGTCCAGATTGAGCTGGAAGAGGAAGGCGAGGACCGAGGTGGCCGCCGTCAGCGTGAAGGTGTTGCTGAGGAGTCGGGCGACGTGGGGGACCACCGATTCGACCGCGCGTTCCACGGCGGGGGCGTAAGAGGCGAAGGCGAGGGCGAACGAGGTCAGAAGCGCCGCCATCGCCCAGGTGCCCGTGGGGCGGTGTCCGCCGCGTCCTCGCACCCAGTAGGCGGCGAAGCACAGCAGCACGACGGACGTGCCCGTGAAGAGGATGTTGATCATTTCCGGTGGCGTTTCTTCCTGTGTGGCTCGGCGAACAGCGCGTCCCAGCTCTCGGCGCCGCTGGCGGGCCGGCTGGGCGGGCCCTCGCGACCCCGGTACATGAGTTGTCGGATGACGCTGGCCATGACCTCGGCCTCGCGTTCGTCCTCGCTGGTGTAGCTGGTCCGGCCGGACATGCGCTGGACGAGGGTGGGGTTGAACCCGATCGCGCGCAGGGTGTCCTGGTCCAGTTCCAGGCTGCCGGGGTGGTCGCAGATGATGTGGCTGATCTCGTGGGCGAGGATGTGGTTCTGGTGGAGGGGGGAGGTGGCCTCCTCGTAGAACAACAGGTCGGCGTCCGGGGTCTCCAGGCGGATGCCGCACGGGGCGTCCATGGCGCCCAAGGTGCTCAGGGGGCGCAGGATGATGGGGCGTCCGCGTTGTTCGGCCACGGCGTCGCGGAGGTCGCGGGTGCTGAAGCGGTGCGGGAGTCGGAGTGCCTCGATACGCGCCTCACACGTGACGCGAAGCTGCTCAAGGTCCATGTCCTCACTCTGGTGACGCCGGTCGGGGGTCGGTCGGCCGTTGGAGCCTCACCCTGGAAGCCCGGTACGCGCGCCCCATGCTGACATGTTCGCGGCTCCGCGGGACGGGCGGGGTCCTGATGGGGGTGTGCCGTGCGGCCCGGAATGCCGTCCTGTTCCGGGAAACGGCTGATGCCCCCCTGCCGATGATCGGCCACAGGGGGGTGTCGTGTCGTGTCGGGGTGCGATCGCGCGATCGCCGCCCGGAGCGCGGCTCAGTCGTCCAGGTTGAGGTCCTGTGCGCTGTCGTCGGTGGTGAGCCCTTCGAGCTTGCGGGCCTGTTCGATCACGGTGGACAGCATCTTCAGGCTGTCGACGCTCAGGCCGTTGGCGCGCAAGGCCACCTTGCGGACGTCCTGATCGCGCATGGCGGCGAGGAGGCCGATCTCCGCCTTGGTGCGTTCGGCCGCCGCGCTGTCGACGAAGTAGCCCGCCGGTACGCCGAAGAAGTCGGCCAGGGCCTTGATGGTGTGTCGCGTGGGGTTGCGCTTGGCGCCGGTCCGCAGTTGCTGGATGGCGCTGGCCGTCACCCCGCGCCCCTCTCCGGTCGCAGCCTTGCGGATTCCCTCGGCGACCTCCGCGTAGGTGTAGGGCCCCCGGGAAGGGGGGTGCACCTCGCGGAAGAGGTGGTCCAGGAGTTGGGCGAAGGTGGGCGACTGATCATCCTCCACGTGTACGACCTCCTTGGTGTGATGCCGAGTCTTTGCCCACCACAGTGTTTCTCGAAGCCCGTCGGGCCGGCCCCGGCAACACTTTGGTTGACGCCGGGCAGTCACTCTGGTGTACGTTACCAACGCCTCGTCGCCACTGAAGTGTCGAGGGGGCGGCGTCGGTCGGGTCGAGGTCGAGCTTCACGGGGGTGAGCTCGGCCGACGGCCCGGAGCGCCGCCGCCGCGCCCGCGGCTCGTGGCGACGCGGGGGAGGTACGGGCCCGACGCCGTTCCGTTCGCCGACCGCCGCGATCGGCCGGAGGCCGGGCCCGCCGGCACCTGGCCGGGTGCGTCGCCGGCCCGGGCCGGTGCGCGGGTGAGCCGGTCCGCGACCCGACGAGACGCACGACCGACGCGCACGACGCACGCAGGACGGCTGGCCGTGGTCCGGACGCGATCAGGACCGATGCGAATCGGCCAAGTACTCAAGTCCCCGCCGAACACGGTCGCCCCTCCAGGAGGATGGCGGGCAATGGACACGACTTCTCCGCCGGCGGAGTGCCTACCCGACGGGTACGGGCCCTTCGCGCATCTCACCGCTCCGAACGTGCTGCTCTACCGGGCGGTGATGGGGGCCTTCCTCCGCGCCAAGGAGCGGTTCGCCGTACACCTGCGGCCCGAGGACGTGTACGCGGGGCTGGCCGGCGAGAACCGGCCGACCGAGCTGGACACGGTGGTCAAGGCCCTCGACAGCCTGGTGGGCTGGGGGAACCTGCGGGCCGACCCGGACACCGGGCGGGTCACCGCCGTCGAGGACTTCTACCGCAAGCGGTTCATCTACCAGCTCACGCGGGCGGGCGAGGCGGCGGAGCAGGCCCTGTCCGCGTACGACGAGGCGCTCGGTCGGCGGGGCGCGCTGCAGGCCGTCGCGCTGCACGACATCGTGACCCAACTGCGCGCGCTGGTCGTGCTGGCGGCCGAGGAAGAGCCCGATCCGGCCAAGACGCATCTGGCGCTGGACGCCCTCGCGAGCCGTTTCGGCGCGCTCGCCGACAACGCGCGGGCCTTCATGGGCTCCCTCCAGCGGACCATCGACCTGCACGACGTGGGGGAGGAGGTCTTCCTCGCCTACAAGGACCAGCTCATCCGGTACCTGGAACGGTTCATCCAGGACCTGATCACCCTCGGCGGGCGCATCGCCCGGCTGATCCTGGAGCTGGAGGAGCGGGGGAGCATCGAACCGCTGCTGCGGGCCGCGGCCGCCCGTGAGGCCGCGGACGCCACCCCGCAGGACGCCGCCCACGCGGCGCAGGCCGCGTACGAGCGGTGGGCCGGCCGATGGGCAGGACTGGCGGCCTGGTTCCTCAGCCGGGACGGCCGGGAGTCGCAGGCCCGGCTGCTGCGCGGCCGGGCGCTGGGCGCGATCCCGCAACTGCTGGCCGTCGTACGGTCGCTGAACGAGCGGCGGGCGGGGCGATCGGACCGCTCCGCCGACTTCCGCACCCTCGCACGCTGGTTCGCCGAGGCACCCGACGACGACGCCCGGCACCGGCTGTGGCGCACCGCCTTCGGACTGTACCCGGCCCGGCACCTCACCGTGGACGCGGAGACGCTGGCCGCCCGCCGCGCCCGTCCGGAGCCCGCGGCCACCCCCTGGGCCGATGCCGCACCCCTGCGCATCAGCCCGCAGCTGCGCCGTACGGGAAGCTACGAGCGGCGCGGCAAACCGCGCAGGGTCGAGGACCGGCAGGAAGCACGCCGGCTGCTCGCCGAGACGGCCGCCAAGCAGGCCGCCGAGACGGCAGCCGCCCGGGCCCGCCTGGTCACCCGCGGCATCACCAGGCTGTCCGGACTCGGCGAGCTCGACCCCCTCAGCTTCCGGCTCTTCCTCCAACTCCTCGGCGACGCGCTCGCCACCTGGCGGCCCGGCATGACGTACACCGCGGCCACCAGCGGCGACGGCTCCATGGAGATCCGACTCACCGCACCGGCCGACGGGGCCGTGGCCGAGGTCCGCACACCGGACGGGACCTTCACGGGCCCGGACCACACCATCGAGATCGTCGACCTCACCGAGACACCAGGAAGGGGCGGAGCGCGATGACGACCCCGCTCGCGGAAGTACTCGACGGGCAGCACGCCGCAGAGCGCCGCAAGGCCGCCCGCGCCCTGCTGAAGCAGCCGCTGCTGCTCGCGCACGGCGCGTACGCCGACGAGTTCCGCCTGGTCCGCCGGCACGCCGGCGAGCTGCGCGAGTGGTTCGACCGCAACACCGGCTGGTCCCTCCAGGTCGATGCCGAGACGGCCCGGCTGGGCAGGATCCCCGGCGTGCCGGACGACGCCACGCACCCGGCCCGCGAGGTCAGTCGCAGCGCCGTCCCCTTCAGCCGCCGCCGGTACGTCCTGCTCTGCCTCGCCCTGGCCTCCCTCGAACGCGGTGAGGCGCAGATCGCACTGGGCCGCCTCGCGGACCAGATCGTGCTGGACGCGAAGGATCCCCGACTGGCCGCAGCGGGCATCGAGTTCACCCTGGACCGCCGTGACGAACGGCTCGACCTGGCCGCGGTCGTCCGGCTGCTGCTCCACCTCGGGGTCCTGCGGCGCGTCGCCGGGGAGGAGGACGCCTACGTCAGCGGAGCCGGCGACGTCCTGTACGACGTCGAGCGGCGCGTCCTGGCCGGTCTGCTCGCCACCCGTCGGGGACCTTCCACCGTCCGGGCCGAAACGCCGGAGGCCCGGCTCGCCGAACTCGCCGCCGAAACAGCCCTCGACAGCGACGAACTGCGCTTCCGTGCCATGCGCCGCTCGCTGACCCGGCGGCTGCTCGACGACCCCGTCGTCTACTACGACGAGCTGACGGACGCCGAGCTCGGATACCTCACGCGCCAGCGCGGCTTCCTCACCGCCCGCATCAACGAACTGACCGGTCTGGTCGCCGAAGTGCGGGCCGAAGGCATCGCCATGGTCGACCCCGAGGACGACCTCACCGACCTCCGGATGCCGGAATCAGGGACCCGCGGCCACGTCACCCTGCTGCTCGCGGAATATCTGACGGCGGTCGGAGGCCTGGTCGTCCCCATGGTCGACCTCGAACGCCGCGTGGTCGAACTGGCGGCGGAGCACGGCGGATTCTGGTCCAAGTCGGCCCGTGAACCGGGGGCCGAGGGCGACCTGGCCGAGCAGGCCGTCGCCCGGCTGGCCGCTCTCGGCCTGGTCGCCCGTACCGCTGACGGGGTCCTGCCGCGCCCGGCGCTCGCCCGCTACGCGGTCGGCGAGACCGTCGTGCTCGAACCCCGCACCGGTACCGGGCCCCGTAACCGCACCTCCGGTACCACGCAGGTGCCGGCGCAGCGAAAGGCGTACCTGCCGTGACGACCCGCCCAGAGCCCCCCGCCCCGGCGCGTCCCCGCTGGCAGCCCCTGCGGACGGGCCTCGTCGACCTCTTCCACTACGACGTGGAGGAGTTCCACTTCCGCGACGGCCGACTCCTGCTGCGCGGCAACAACGGCACCGGCAAGTCCAAGGTGCTGGCCCTGACCCTGCCCTTCCTCCTGGACGGGGACCTCAGCGCCCGCCGGGTGGAACCCGACGGGGACGCGGGCAAGCGGATGGAATGGAACCTCCTGCTCGGCGGTGAGCACCCGCACTCCGAACGCCTCGGCTACACCTGGGTGGAGTTCGGCCGCCGCGACGCGGCGAGCGGCGAGGAGCACTTCCGCACGCTCCTGTGCGGACTCAAGGCCGTCAGCGGGCGCGGGATCGCACGCCACTGGTGGGCCGTGACGGGGCAGCGGATCGACCACGGGCCGGCCGACGCGCGCGCGGACGGGTCACTGAGCCTGCTCGATGCCACCGGCACCGTGCTGTCCCGGGACCGGCTCATCGAAGCCGTCGCCGGCCGGGGCCGGGTCTACGACCAGGCCAAGGCCTACCGCCGCGCCGTCGACGAAGCGCTGTTCGGCCTCGGGGAGCAGCGCTACGCGGCCCTCGTGGACCTCCTCATCCAGCTGCGCCAGCCCCAGCTGTCCAAGCGCCCCAACGAGGCCGCCCTCTCCCGCGCCCTCACCGAAGCCCTGCCCCCGATGGACCAGGCCGTCATCGCGGACGTGGCCGAGGCCTTCCGCTCGCTGGACGAGGAGAAGGAGGAACTGCGTTCGGCCGGCGCGGCCGAACGCGCGGCCGCGGTGTTCCTCGACCACTACCGGCGCTACGCCCGCACGGCCGCCCGCCGCCGCGCACGCCTTCCGCGCAGCGAACACTCCAAGTACGAGCAACTCCTGCGCGCCCTCGCCGAGGCCCAGGCCGAGAAAGCCGGTGCGGAGCGGGACCGGGCCGCCGCGGAGGAACGCGTGGCCGCGCTCACCGAGACCCGGGCCAGGCTGGAGGCGGCCGACGCAGCCCTGCGTGAAGGCCCCGAGATGCGCAGCGCCCGCGAAGTGGACCGTGCGGCGAAGGCGGCGGAGCGGGCCGAGAACGACCGAACCCGCGCTCTCGACGACCAGGAGGAGGCATCGCATCGGCACACCAGGGCGCTCGGCCGCCTCGGTGCCGCCGAGAACAGGCTCAGGGCCGCCCGGGAGCTCTCCGAGGACATGCTGCTCCGGGCCCGGGAGACGGCTGCGGCGGCCCGGCTGGACCTTCCCACGGACACCGGGCAGGCCGTTGCCGGCCTGCGGGCTGCGGTGGCCGAAGCGACCGACCGCAGGTACCGCACGCTCACGCACCTGGAGGCGCTCGCCGACCGGGCCGAGGCGGCGGCGGCCGGGCGCCGCAGCGCCGTGCTCCGGCTCGACGAGACGGAGACCGGGCTGACCCAGGCCGCCGAGGCGCTGGGCGCCGCCCAGGACGCGGCGCGGGCCGCCGGACGGGCCCTGGTCGACGCCGTACGCGAGCACGCGCACCGGTGCGGAGAGCTGGTGTACGCCGATCCGGCCGGCCTCCTGGACGAGCTCCAGGAGTGGACCCGGCACCAGGACGGCCCCTACCCCGCGCGACGCCGTGCCGCCGAAGCACACCGCACCACCGCGGCGGCACTCGCCGACCAGACGGCGCGGGCGGCGCACCACCGGGCCGCTCTGGTCTCCCGGACCCGCGAAGCCGAACACGAACTCACCGCCCTGGAGTCCGGCGGCCGGCGCGGGCCGCAGGCCCCGCACACCAGGACCCCCGGCCTGCGGGACCAGCAGCCCGGTGCTCCGCTGTGGCGGCTCGTCGACTTCAGGGAGGAGGTCGCGGAGCAGGACCGCGCCGGGCTGGAGGCGGCCCTGGAGGCATCCGGGCTGCTGGACGCGTGGGTGTGCCCCGACGGGGCGGCCCTCGCCGCGGAAGGCCATGACGTGATCCTCGCCCCGGACTCCGGACCGG
Source organism: Streptomyces sp. NPDC058880 (assembly GCF_042742535.1). Classification (NCBI taxonomy): domain Bacteria; kingdom Bacillati; phylum Actinomycetota; class Actinomycetes; order Kitasatosporales; family Streptomycetaceae; genus Streptomyces; species Streptomyces sp. NPDC058880. The sequence continues at coordinate 205,119 of NZ_JBHYMC010000003.1, read as the reverse complement.
TCGCCGGGGCATCGCTCGCCGACGTACTGCGCCCGGCCGTGGACCGCGGCGACGCGCAGGCCGCGGCGGTCGGTGCGGAGGCGGTGGCCCGCCTGCTGGAGGCGATCGGGCTCGGCGGGGCCCGCGAGGACACGGCACCGGCCGGCGAAGGGGAGGCACCCGGCGCCGGCCCGACGGGCACCGCGGTCCCCCACGGCACCTGGGTCGCGCCGGACGGACGCCACCGCGTCGGCGTCCTCACCGGCCGGTGGGCCAAACCCGCTGCCGAGTACATCGGGGAGGGCGCGCGGGAAGCCGCGAGGCGGACCAGGATCGCCGCCCTGCACGCCGAACTCTCCCTCCTTCAGCGGCAGTCCGCCGCCGCCGACGCGCAGGCCCAGGTGCTTGCGGCCCGCCGGCACACCCTCGACACCGAGCTGGCGTCCGTGCCCGACGACGCACCTCTGATGCGGGCGCACGCCGACGCCGCGGCCGCCGCCGGCACCCTGCGCCGGGCCCGGGCCCGGCGTGACGGGCGGGCCGCCGAGGTGACGGCCGCTGCCGAGCGGGCCGAGTCGGCCGCCGCCGAACTGCGGGAGACCGCGGCCGATGTGGGGATGCCCCGGGAGCGGGCGGAGCTGGCCGCCGTACGGCAGGCCCTCGCCGGGCTCGACGTCGTCCTGGCCGGACTCTGGCCCGCCCTGCGCGAGCGGCACGAGGCGTCCCGGCAGGCGGACGACGAACGCGAAGAGGCGCTCCGGGCCGGGGAGCGGGCCGCCGAACTCGCCGTACGGGCGGAAGACGCCGCCCGCGAGGCGGCCGCCGCGGACGAACGGCTGGCCACCCTGCGGTCGACCGTGGGCGCCGCCGTCGCAGAGCTGGAGCGCCTGCTCGCCGAGACCGCGGACACCCTGCGCGGCTGTGCGGCCGACGAACAGCGCGCCCGGACCGCGCACACCGAGGCGGATCGGCGGGCCAGCCGGGCCGAGGGGAGCATCGAACAACTGGAGAAGGCCGTCACCGAGGCCGCCGCGACCCGTTCGGAGGCCGTCGCAGCGCTCCAGCGCTTCACCGGCACCGGCCTGATCGCCGTCGCGCTGCCCGACCTCGCCGTACCGGCCGCGGACGAGGGCCCGTGGGCGGCCACCCCGGCCATCGCCTTGGCCCGTGCCCTCGAATCGGAGCTGGCGACGACGGATGACTCGGACGGTGCGTGGGAACGGGTGCAGCGGCGTCTGGGCGAGGAGTTCAAGACCCTCCAGGACGCGCTGTCCCGGCACGGCAACACCGCTTCGGCCCGCATGGTCGAGGACGCCGTGATCGTGGAGATCGTCTACCAGGGCCGAGAGCGAGCCGTACCCGAACTCGCCGAGGCGCTGGCGGCCGAGGTCGCGGAACTCACCCGCATTCTCTCCGCACACGAGCGCGAGATCCTCGAAACCCACCTCATCACCGAGGTGGCCGGCACCCTCCAGGAGCTGATCGCAGCCGCCGAACGGCAGGTGCTGGCCATGAACGCGGAGTTGGAGGAAAGGCCCACCTCCACCGGAATGAAGCTGCGCCTGGTGTGGCGGCCTTCCCACAAGGCACCGGTGGGACTCGCCCAGGCCCGCGGCCGCCTGCTCCAGACCAACGACGCATGGACGGCCGAGGACCGGTCCGCGGTCGGCGAGTTCCTGCAGACGCAGATCGCCCGCCAGCAGACCGAGGACGCGGCGGGCAGCTGGCTGGAGCACCTCACCGCCGCCCTGGACTACCGTTCCTGGCACGAGTTCGCGGTCGAACGCCAACAGCACGGCCGCTGGGTGCCCGCCACGGGACCGGCGTCCGGAGGCGAACGTGTGCTGGCCGTGTCCGTTCCCCTGTTCGCCGCGGCCTCCTCGCACTACGCGAGCGCGGGCAGCCCGTACGCGCCGCGCCTGGTGACCCTGGACGAGGCGTTCGCGGGGGTGGACGACGATTCGCGGGCCAAGTGCCTTGGGCTCCTGCACGCCTTCGACCTGGATGTGGTCATGACCAGCGAACGGGAGTGGGCCTGCTACCCGCAGGTGCCGGGCATCGCCATCGCCCAGCTCGCGCGCGTCGACGAGGTGGCCGCCGTCCTGGTCACCCGCTGGGAGTGGGACGGTACGGCGCGCACACGCCGCGAGGACCCCGTGCGTCCCGCGCACCCGGAAGCCTTGTGGGTGTGAGCGGGCCACCCGCGGCCGGGCCACCCGCGGCCGGGCCACCCGCAGTCGGGCCACCGGCGGACCGTCCGCCGGTGGACGAAGCGCGCCTGCGCCGCCTGCTCGGCGGCGCCGACCTGGCCTGGCTGGTGGAGCGGGTGCGCCGGCGGCTGGAGCGCGGGCAGCCACTGACCGGGCCGGTCTCGCTGGCTGCGCCGAGCCCGGCGGAGCGGGCAGCGGCCGAGAGGCTGCTGGGCCGGACGCCCGGTGTCGGCAAGGCGCTCACGGTCCGGCTCGACGCCGTGGACGCCGTGCTGGTCAGAGCGGGGATCAGCGCGGAGGGCCTGGGGGCGGCCGTGACCGTACTCACCGGACGGGTCATCCCCCTCGACGCGGCCCGCCGGAACGAGCAACAGGCCTGGGAGGAGGCGTACGCACCTCTCACCGACCTGGCCGAGGACCTTCCGGCCCACGCCGCGTGGGCCGGGCGGGTGCGGGCCGGCGGCCTCGTGCGCCGTCTCGCCGGCACCCCCACCGCCGCCCGTGCCCTCCTGGAGGAGACGGTCCGCGTGCTCCGGGAGCTGCCCGTCGCGCCGGCACGGTCGCTCGCGGTGTTCGCCGCCGACGTCCTGGGCAGCGCCCACGCACTCGACGACGGCACGCCGGTGGCCACGCTCGCCCTCTCCGGCGCCCGCGCACTGACCGGGCACCCCGAGGGCGCGGGAGCGGCCTGGCGGCGGGCCGCGTGGGCCTCGGTCGGCCTGCTCCGGGACGACGTCTCCTCGACGGTGCTCACCCTCAACCTCCGCGGAACTCCGGCCCTGGACTGGGCGGCCGACGCGGGTGAGCCGTCCGTACTCACCCTCCGGCAGCTCGCCCGCCGCCCACCCCGGACGGCCCCGCCCGTGGTCCACATCTGCGAGAACCCCGCGGTGCTCTCGGCCGCGGCGGACACGCACGGACCGGATGGCCTGCCGCTCGTCTGCGTCCAGGGTCAGCCGTCGGCCGCCGCGCTGACCCTGCTCACCCGCCTGCACGAGCTCGGCGCGGCTCTCCGCCACCACGGCGACTTCGATTGGGGCGGCCTGCGCATCGCCACGACGCTGTCGGGGCACGTGCCCTGGAGCCCCTGGCGCTACACCGCCGCCGACTACCGTGCGGCGGTGGCGGCCGGGGGACCCGGTCTGCGCCCCCTGGACGGGAAACCGGCGCCGTCGCCGTGGGACCCGGACCTGGCACTCGCTCTCAGCGAGCAGGCCCTGCGCGTCGAGGAGGAGGCCGTGCTGGACGTGCTGCTGGGGGACCTCGCGCGGTCGGGCGGGGAAGCGCTCCGGTAGGGCCGGGGCCGCCACCACCCGACCGGCCACCACCGGACCGGCCGGCGCCCGCACCGGCGGGGTACCGCGGCGGGAGCCTCGTCCACCCAGGCGGGCACACCGTGCGGGTCGCCGAGCCCGCGGTCGCCGAGCTCGCAGTCGCCGAGCCCGCGGTCTACGTGCCGCGCCCGTGCGCGTTCGTGGCGTACGCGGCCAGGACGCCGGCCAGGCACCCCCAGACCAGGCCCTCGCCGCCGCCGAGCAGCCAGCCCAGGAAGCCGAGCACGAGCGTGACGACCGCGCCGGCCGCCAAGGCCCGCCGGTCCCGCAGGAACGCCCACCGGGCCCGGCCCCGGCCGGGTTCCCCCAGTTCCTCCACCGCCGTCTTGATCACCAGGGCCGCCAGGACCACGGCGGCGAGGAGAAGCGTCGGTTCCACCGGGTCCTCCCGTCGGTTCGGCCGGGCCATGCCGCTCACGGCCACGGGGCTCGTACACCTGCTTGTACACCCTGCGGCACGTCGCCGTGCACGGCGGTATGCGTCAAAGACGCATAAAGATTGCCGACGGCAGGCAATGTGCGCCGGTGCGGCCTCCAGGCAATCTGTCGGTGTCCGGCGGAAACGGCGGCCAGACGGGGGAGGTGTCCGATGGGCTGGTTTCTTGGGCTCGGCATCGGGGGGATCGTGGTGCTGGCCGTGGCGCTGGTGTTCGACGGGGTGCTGGAGGGGGTTTTCGAGGGCACCCTGGGCGGACTGTTCGACGGGTGGCTGTCGCTTCCGGTGATCGCGGGCTTCGTTTCGACGCTCGGTTTCACGGGGGCGATCGTGCTCGGGTCCACGGGACTCGGGCCGGGAGCGGCGGCCGCCGCGGGCGCGCTGGCCGGAGCGGGGGCGGGCTGGGCGACGTACCGGCTGAGCCGGGCGCTGCTGCGTGACGCCGGGGGGCGTGCACCGCAGCGCGCGGACCTCGTCGGAGTCGCCGGACGCGTGGTCACCGCCATACCGCACGGCGGCTACGGGGAGGTGCTGCTGTCGCTGGCGGGGCAGCCGGTCAAGTACGCCGCTACCGCCGACGCCCCGCTGGAGCGCGGGGCCGAGATCTGGGTGACGGCGACCCCGTCGGACACCTCGGTCGCCGTCCGCGCCATCGAGTGACGGCGCACCGCTCCATCCGCTTCACGTCCATCACCGATCTGCCCCTTCGGGGAGGCAGGGGGAATCCATCATGAGTCCAGTCGCCGTCGCGGCCATCGGGATCGTCGTACTCCTGGTCCTGTTGGCTCTGGTCGTCGTCACCCGGTACAAGGTCGCCGGTCCCAGCGAGGCCTTCATCATCACGGGCCGCCGCGGGAAGCGGTCCACCGATCCGGAGACCGGGCAGGTCTTCACCGACAACAGCGGTCAGAAGGTCGTGGTCGGCGGCGGCGTGTTCGTCGTCCCGTTCGTGCAGCAGCGGTACAGCCTGGACCTGTCCAGCCGGCACATTCCCGTCGCGGTGCGGGGAGCGGTCACCCTGCGCGGCATCAAGGCCAACCTCGAAGGGGTGGCCATCGTCAAGGTCGGCGGGACCGAGGACGCCATCAGGGCCGCCGCGCAGCGGTTCCTGCGCCAGCAGGACGGGATCGTCGGGTTCACCCAGGAGGTGCTCTCCGGCGCACTGCGGGCGATCGTCGGCCGGATGTCGGTGGAGGACGTCATCCGGGACCGGGCCGCGTTCGCCGGACAGGTCGCGGAGGAGGCGGAGGCCAGCCTCTCCGGGCAGGGCCTGGTCCTGGACGCCTTCCAGATCCAGGACATCACCACCGAGGGCTCGTACCTGGAGGACCTGGGCCGCCCGGAGGCCGCCCGCGCCCGGCAGGAGGCGGACATCGCCGAGGCCAACGCCCGGCAGGCCGCGGAGCAGGCCCGACTGAAGGCGGAGGAGGAGATCGCGGTCGCGCAGCGCACGCTCTACCTGCGCCAGGCCGAGATCAAGGCAGAGACCGACGCGGCTGCGGCGCGGGCGAGCGCGGCCGGTCCGCTCGCCGACGCCGACCGTCAGCAGCAGATCCTCACGGAGCAGGAGAAGGTGGCCGAGCGACAGGCCGCACTGACCGACCGTCAGCTCGATACGCAGGTCCGCAAGCCCGCCGACGCCAAGCGGTACGAGGCCGAGCAGCAGGCGGAGGCCGAGCGCATCGCCCGGGTCAAGCAGGCGGAGGGCGACCGCCTGGCCGCCATCGCGGCCGCCGAGGCGGAGGCGGAGCGCGCCCGCCTGACCGGTGAGGGCGAGAAGCAGCGCCGCCAGGCCCTGGCGGAGGCGGAGGCCATCGAGGGCGCCAAGCGCGGCGAGGCCGAGCGGGCACGCCGTGCCGCCGTCGCCGAAGCCGTCCGCCTGGAGGGCGACGCCGAGGCCGCGGCCATCGCCGCCAAGGGCGCGGCGGAGGCAGAGGCCATGCACAAGCGGGCCGACGCCTTCGAGAAGTACGGGGACGCGGCCATGCTCCAGATGATGGTGGAGGCCCTGCCCCAGATCGTCGCCAAGGCCGCCGAACCGCTGGGCGCCATCGACCGGATGACCGTCATCTCCACCGACGGAGCCTCTAAGCTCTCCCGCACGGTCACGGACAACGTGGCCCAAGGGGTGGAACTGCTGGGCTCCGCCACCGGGGTCGACCTCGGTGCCATGCTCCGCGGCCTGGTCGCGGACCAGGTCGGGAAGGCGGGCGCGGCCGGGCCGGCACCGGTCCCCGGGGCGGAACGGGTCCCCGTGGACGGAGCGATCCCCGTCACGGACTGACCGCCGTGACGGACTGATCGCCGAGGCCCAGGGCCCGGTGCGGGGAGGACCCGTGCCGGGCCTGGCCGCGTTGCTCCCGCAGACCTACCCGCCGCCGCCGAGCAGGGCGAGGGCCCGGGCGGTGGCGTTGCCGGCCTCCGCCGTCGCGGACGCCCTCGCGTATGCGGCGTCCCCGCCGCCGGAGGTCGACGTCGACGAACTCGTCGTCCGTCCTGTCGCGAGCGCACAGTGACCGCCCCGGGAGGCTGCGGCGGCCCGCTCCGACGGCTGCGGGTACGGGAGGGCAAGGAAGCGCTGCGGGCCCTGTTGGTCCGGGGGTGGCGGGCGCCGGACCGCAAGGACTGGCGGACCTGGACCGCTCGCCTTCGGCCTCAGCTGGCTGTCCGCGGCCATCGGTCTGGGTGCCAGCAGCGTCGAGGCGGCGAGCAACGCCCCCATGCCGCTGACCTTCCTGCCCTTCCTCGGCAGCGCGATCGTCCCGCCGGAGTCCATGCCGGTCGGCCTGCGCTGGTTCGCCGAGTACCAGCCCTTCACCCCGATGACCGACACCCTCCGCGGCCTGCTCATGGGCACGGAGATCGGCAACAGCGCCTGGCTGGCGCTGGGCTGGGGCGTCGCTCTCAGCCTCCTCGGCTTCCTGTGGGCGCGCTCGGCCTTCAAGCGCGAGGCGAAGATCTAGGGATCCGCTGCACGCACCCAGAAGCGAAGGGGGCCGCACGGCCGCAGGCCGGGCGGCCCCCTTCCGCGTGCCGCACGGAGCCGGAGCACAGGAAGCCCAGCCGCCAACCGCTGATGGCGTGGCTCTCGGACAGGGACCCGACGACGATGCTGTGCTCGGCCAGTCCGGGCACGTCGGCGACGGAGGCGTGGGGGTGGCCAGCTCGGCGGGGTCGAGGCGCCAATCGGCGCCTGCAGCCGTACGTAGCGGGGCGCGGCCCCGGTCAGTTCGACGTTGGCGGTGAAGTGGGGGTCCCGGTCTCGGGCCCGCTCCGGTCGGTCAGGGCAGCTGGCGCATGAGGTCCGCCGTGTCGCGCCGGCGCGTGCACCCGCTGTGGGTGCCGGAGTCCAGCACCCGCCCGCCCGCACGTCGGCGGGTTGCTCCTGGCTGAGCTTGAACATCGGCGGAGCGTTCTCTGGAGCAATACTGAACAAAGCTCTCTCGGGTCAACGGTCGAGATTCCATGACGCCAGCGGGAGAATTTTCTATGGGGGCAACGGGTACACGTGAACACGAGATTCGTGACGTGGCGGGCGTCGGTTTAGGCCCGTCCAACCTGTCGCTCGCAATCGCTCTGGAAGAGTACCGGGCCAACGTTCCGGACCGTCCGTTCAAGGTCGCGTTCTTCGAGCGCAAGGCGTCGTTCGGCTGGCACCGCAACATGCTGCTGCCATCGACGACCGTGCAGATGTCGTTCCTCAAGGACCTGGCCACCTAGCGCAATCCGGTGTCCAGGTTCAGTTTCGTTTCCTATCTGCATGCGGCCGGTCGGCTGGTGCAGTTCGTCAACCATCGGGATTTCTTCCCGACGCGGCAGGAATTCCACCAGTACCTGGAATGGGCGGCGGTCGGCCTCGCCGACCGCGTGTCCTACGGCTACTCGGTCGCCGACGACACCCCTTCCCGGTGGGGTTGCTCGGCGACTTCGACCGGCACCTCCTGCGGGGCGAGGCGGGCCGGCACCGGGTGGAGCGCGACCACCGCCTCGTCGCCGCGGCGGGGCTGTCTTGCGGGATCTACCTCCAGGGAGGCACCGAGCACACCCACGGCCTGTCGTCGCCCCTGCTGTCGAACATCGCCGTGCGCAGCGGGGAGATCGCCGACTCCGTCGTCCTGCGCAGGGTCGAGCAGGAACTGGCCGGCACGTTTGCGGCTGTTCCGCGCGCTGCACGGAATGCCGGATTCACTTCACGCTGCGTCGACCGGAACCCGGTCCGCGGCCATGGCGTCGCGCTGGCTCTTCGGCCGCAGGTCGGTCCAGTTCGCCTCGACGTACTCCAGGCACAGCTGGCGGCTTTCCTCACCGAATATGACGTGCCAGCCGGCCGGAATCTCCGCGAACGACGGCCACAGAGAGTGCTGGCCCTCGTCGTTGACCAAGACGAAGAACCGGCCGTCGGCGCCGTCGAACGGGTTGTTGCTCATGCATCCACTCCAATTCAAGCAGTTCACGGTCCGTTTCCCGGACGGGAAGGGGCCGTCATCCATTCATGGGGATGGAGTCGGCGAGACCGCCGTGCCCGATCACGGCACCTTGCGGGTGCCCCGTGGAGACCGGAGTGCCGATGAGGCACGCCACCGGCCCGGTCGATGCGCTTCCCCCGCTGTCCTGTTGACGGGACAGCTCCGAACACCATGCACCAGTTTTTTGATGTTCTGGTCGAATTCCCGGGAACGGACTTCCTCCCACGTCTTCCCGTCAAGGCGGGGCTGCGGGTCACCTCGTCTCCCGCGATGGACGCGGTCCGCATGGTGCTCGCCGGGCGGGTCCGGCGTGAGCTCGTCGGGCCGATCAACACCAACGGCCCGCTGGCCGTCGGGATGGCCGGCGAGGACGCGGACACCCTCACCGCGGTGCCGCACGTCCCGTGGGTCGACGGCGAACCGTGGACATCGGCAGGGTCGGCGAGATCACCCGGGTGGATACCGGCGCCCTGGAGGCACTCCTCGCGGACGGCCGCATTCCGGTCGTTTCCTCCGTCGCCCGCGACGTCGAGGACGGCCACGTCTGCAACGTCAACGCCGACACGGCCGCCGCGGCGCTGGCCGTCGCGCTGCGCGCCCCCACCGCCCCTGCCCGACGGCCCCGAGCCGTCGGGCACGGGCGTTCCGCGCCCCGGCCGCCACCCGCTCAGGTCACCGGCAGGCCGGTCGGCTCCTTGACGCGCTTCATGATGATCTGCGAGTTGACCTCGGTGATGCCGGTGAGGGCGGTCAGCTTCTCGATCCACAGCCGCTCGTACGCCCGCAGGTCCGCGACGGCGATCCGCAGCAGGCAGCCCGGGCTCCCGAAGAGGCGGTAGGCCTCGATGACGTCCGGGATGTCCTGCAAGGCTGCCTCGAAGGCCTCCACCGCCTCCCGGTCGCGGCGCACCTCGACCGAGACGAGCACCTCGAAACCGCGGTCGACCGCCTCGGGGTCGATCACGGCGCGGTAGCCCTGGATCACCCCGTCCTGTTCCAGCTGGCGCACCCGGCGCATGCAGGGCGACGGGGTCAGCCCCACCCGCTGGGCGAGCTCCTGGTTGCTCAGCCGCCCGTCGGCCTGAAGCTCGCGCAAGATATCGCGGTCAATGGCATCCATGGCGCAATTATCACCCGTGTCTTCTCGCCACCTCGGCGGAAGACGCAAGCACATTGCGTACAGATCTCTCTATCATTGCTGCTTTAAGTACATATGTACGAGTGAAGGGTGGCCAGGCAGCATGGGACGGATCGTCGTCATCAGCACCGGCGGCACGATAGCCAGCCGCTGGCAGGGCTCCGGCTTCGCGGCCGACGCCGACGGCAACGAGGTCATCGCCACGGCACCACTGCCGGAAGGCATGACCGTCGAGGTCGTCGACCTGTTCAGCGTGAACAGCCCCCGACTCACCACGGCCCACCAGCTCACCCTCCTGCGCACCGTGCACGAGGTGCTCGCCGACCCCGGCGTCGACGGCATCGTCGTCACCCACGGCACCGACACCCTGGAGGAGTCGGCGTTCCTCGTCGACCTGCACCACCACGACCCGCGCCCCGTGGTCTTCACCGGCGCGCAGCGCCCGATGGGGACCGCCGACGGCGACGGACCGGGGAACCTGTACGACGCACTGCTCACCGCCGCCACCACCCGCGGGCTCGGCGTCCTGATCTCCTTCGCCGGACGCGTGCACGCCGCGCGCGGCACCGTGAAGACACAGGCCGTGGAACTGGACGCGTTCGCGGACCCCTCCAAGGAACTGCTCGGGAAGGTCGGCTTCGGCAAGGTCACCATCCTGCGCACCCCCCGGCGCCCGGCCGCCCTTCCGCTGCCGGCGATGCCCGAAGTCCCGCCGCGCGTCGACGTGGTGATGCACCACGCCGACGCCGACCCGGTGCTCCTGAACGCCTCCGTCGAAGCCGGCGCGCGCGGCATCGTCCTCATCGGGACCGGCGCGGGCAACGCCACCCCGGAGATCGTCGAGGCCGTCCGGGCCGCCGTCGCCCGAGGCGTGCTGGTCGCCCTGACCACCCGGGTCATGGCCGGGCCGGTCACCGAGATCTACACGCACGGCGGAGCGGTGGACCTCGTGGCCGCCGGCGCCGTCCCCACCGGCACCCTGCGCGCCGGCCAGGCCCGCATCGCAATCCTCTCCGCCCTGCTGTCCACCGAGAACACGGTCGAACAGCTCCGCCTGCTCCGCGAGGCCCTCACCCCGACCGGGTCGGTGCTGGTCGAGGCATGACGGCACGGCCTTTTCGCAGCACCGCCGGCGGTACGGCCCAGGGGGTTCAGGCGCCCGGGCTCCCGAAGGCCGACAGGATGCGGTCCGCCGCCGACGTCGGGGTCAGCGAGCCCGCCCTGACCTCGGCCTCCAGACCCGGTGCGAGCTCCCGTACGGCCGGGTTCGCGCGGAGGCGTTCGAGTAGCTCGTCACGGACCATCGACCAGGTCCACTCCACCTGCTGCGCCGCCCGCTTCGCCGCCAGCCGGCCCCCCGCGTCCAGCAGCGCGCGGTGCTGCTCCAGGCGGTTCCACACCTCGTCCAGGCCCGTCGACTCCCGGGCGCTGCACGTCAGCACCGGCGGCGTCCAGGCAGCGTCCACCGGATGCATCAGCCGCAGCGCGCCCGACAGCTCCCGGGCGGCGGCCTTGGCGTCCCGCTCGTGCGGGCCGTCCGCCTTGTTCACCGCCAGTACGTCGGCGAGCTCCAGGACGCCCTTCTTGATGCCCTGCAACTGGTCGCCGGTACGGGCCAGCGACAGCAGCAGGAAGGAGTCGACCATGCCCGCCACCGTGGTCTCCGACTGGCCCACGCCGACCGTCTCAACCAGGACCACGTCGTAGCCCGCCGCCTCCATCACGATCATCGACTCACGGGTGGCCCTGGCGACCCCGCCGAGCGTCCCCGCCGACGGCGAGGGCCGCACGAAGGCCGCCGGGTCCACCGACAGGCGCTCCATCCGGGTCTTGTCGCCCAGGATGGAGCCGCCGGTGCGCGTCGACGACGGGTCCACCGCGAGCACCGCCACCCGGTGGCCGAGCCCCGTCAGCATCGTGCCGAAGGCGTCGATGAAGGTGGACTTCCCCACCCCCGGCACACCGCTGATGCCGATCCGCCGGGTCCGCCCCGCGTGCGGCAGCAGCTCCGTCAACAGGCTCTGCGCGAGCACCCGGTGGGCGGGCAGGGTGGACTCGACGAGGGTGATCGCACGCGCGATGAACGCGCGCTTCCCGTCGAGCACCCCCTTCGTGTACGCCTCGATGTCGATCTTCGGCACCGGCACCCGCCTACAGCTCGTGGCCCAGGTCCGCGGCCAGCCGCGTCACCAGGTCGTGGGCCGCGTCCGGGATGACCGTCCCGGGCGGGAACACCGCGGTGGCGCCCATCTCCAGCAGCGTCGGGACATCGGCCGGCGGAATCACCCCGCCCACGACGATCATGATGTCCTCACGGCCCTCCTCCGCCAGCTGCTCGCGCAGCGCCGGTACGAGGGTCAGGTGGCCGGCCGCCAGCGACGACACGCCCACGACGTGGACGTCCGCCTCGACGGCCTGACGGGCCACCTCCGCCGGGGTCTGGAACAGCGGGCCGACGTCCACGTCGAAGCCCAGGTCGGCGAAGGCGGTCGCGATCACCTTCTGGCCCCGGTCGTGCCCGTCCTGGCCCATCTTGGCCACCAGGATGCGCGGACGACGACCCTCCGCCTGCTCGAACCGGTCCACCAGCGCACGGGTGCGCTCCACCGACGGGGACTCGCCCGCTTCGTTTCGGTACACGCCCGCGATCGTACGGATCTGGCTCGCGTGCCGTCCGTACACCTTCTCCAGTGCGTCCGAGATCTCACCCACGGTCGCCTTGGCGCGGGCCGCGTCCACCGCGAGGGCGAGGAGGTTGCCGTCGCCGCGCTCCGCGGCGTTCGTCAGTGCCCGCAGCGTGTCCTGGGTGACTTCCTCGTCACGCTCCTCGCGCAGCCGCCGCAGCTTGGCGATCTGCTGGGCGCGCACCGAGGAGTTGTCGACCTTGAGGACCTCGATCGCCTCGTCGCTGTCCACCCGGTACTTGTTGACGCCGATCACCGGCTGGCGGCCGGAGTCGATCCGCGCCTGCGTACGGGCCGCGGCCTCCTCCACGCGCAGCTTGGGGATGCCCGCGTCGATGGCCTGCGCCATGCCGCCGGCCGCCTCGACCTCCTCGATGTGCTGCCAGGCCCGCCGCGCCAGGTCGTACGTCAGCTTCTCCACGTACGCGCTGCCGCCCCACGGGTCGATCGACCGGCAGGTCCCCGACTCCTGCTGCAGCAGCAGCTGTGTGTTGCGGGCGATGCGCGCCGAGAAGTCCGTCGGCAGCGCGAGTGCCTCGTCGAGGGCGTTGGTGTGCAGGGACTGGGTGTGCCCCTGGGTGGCCGCCATCGCCTCGATGCAGGTGCGCGTCACGTTGTTGAAGACGTCCTGCGCGGTCAGCGACCAGCCCGAGGTCTGCGAATGCGTGCGCAGGGAGAGCGACTTGGCGTTCTTCGGGTCGAACTGCTTGACCAGGCGCGCCCACAGCAGGCGGGCCGCGCGCAGCTTGGCGACCTCCATGAAGAAGTTCATGCCGATCGCCCAGAAGAACGACAGGCGCGGCGCGAACGCGTCCACGTCCAGCCCCACCGCCTGGCCGGCCCGCAGGTACTCCACACCGTCCGCGAGGGTGTACGCCAGCTCCAGGTCGGCCGTGGCACCGGCCTCCTGGATGTGGTAGCCGGAGATGGAGATCGAGTTGTACCGGGGCATCTTCTGCGAGGTGAAGGCGAAGATGTCGGAGATGATCCGCATCGAGGGCCCCGGCGGATAGATGTAGGTGTTGCGGACCATGAACTCCTTGAGGATGTCGTTCTGGATGGTCCCGGCCAGCTTGTCGGGGGAGACGCCCTGCTCCTCCGCGGCCACGATGTAGAGCGCGAGGACGGGCAGCACCGCGCCGTTCATCGTCATCGACACCGACATCCTGTCCAGCGGGATCCCGTCGAACAGCTGCCGCATGTCGTAGATCGAGTCGATCGCCACGCCCGCCATGCCGACGTCACCGGTGACGCGCGGGTGGTCGCTGTCGTAGCCGCGGTGCGTCGGCAGGTCGAAGGCCACCGACAGGCCCTTCTGGCCGGACGCCAGGTTGCGCCGGTAGAAGGCGTTCGACTCCTCGGCCGTGGAGAAGCCGGCGTACTGCCGGATCGTCCAGGGCTGGTTGACGTACATCGTCGGGTACGGGCCGCGCAGGTACGGGGCCACACCCGGGTACGTCCGAAGGAAGTCCAGGCCCTCCACGTCCCGCCCGGTGTAGAGCGGCTTGACGCCGATGCCCTCGGGCGTCTCCCACAGCAGGTCGGCGGCCGCGGTGCCGGTGGACTCCTTCACCGAGGAGCGCCACTGCTCCTCCGAGATCCCGGCGGCGGCGGTGGGACCGAGCGCCAGCTCGGAGAAATCGGGGATGCTCATGCGGGCACTCCCATCCGGTCGAGTACGGAGGACAGCACGGCGACGGCGTCACAGCCGGCGAAGACGTACTCGTCCACGGAAGCCTCTGCGGTGCCCGGTCGTCCGGCGAGGAAGACCGTCGTGGCGCCCGCGCCGCGCAGCGCGGCGGCCACCGCCGCGGCCTGCTCCTCGTACAGGGCGTCGCTGGAGCAGAGCACGGCCATGCCGTCGGCGCCGCTCGCCGCGTACGCCTCGGCGGCCGTCCGCGGGTCCACCGACACCGGGTCGTGCACCGGCTCGACGCCGCCCGCCTGGAACAGGTTGGAGGCGAAGGTGGCGCGCGCGGTGTGAGCGGCCGCCGGGCCCAGCGCAGCGAGGAAGATCCTCGGCCGGGCGCCGGTCTGCGCCAGGTGGGCGTCACTGCGGGCGCGCAGGGCCTCGTACGCCTCGTCCCGCCGTACGCGCGGCAGTCCGCCCGTCGGGGCGGCGGGCGCGGGCTCGCGGACGACGGGCTTCTCCGAGAGCAGCGGGAACTCACTGACACCGGTGATGGGTTCGCGGCGCTTGGCCAGCTTCCGGGAGCGCTCCGCCCAGGTGGCGGCGAGCCGGTCGGCGACCAGCCCGGAGCGCAGGGCTGCGGCCAAGCCGCCGGCCCTCTCCAGGGTTCGGAAGAACTCCCAAGCTGCATGGGCGAGTTCGTCGGTGAGGCGCTCGACGTAGTAGGAGCCGCCGGCCGGGTCGATCACCCGGGCCAGGTGCGACTCCTCCAGCAGGATGGTGGAGGTGTTGCGGGCGATGCGGCGCGCGAACGCGTCCGGCAGGCCGAGCTCGTTGTCGAAGGGGAGCACGGTGACCGAGTCGGCCCCGCCGACCCCCGCGGCCATGCAGGCCACGGTGGTGCGCAGCATGTTCACCCAGGGGTCGCGGCGGGTCATCATCACCGGCGAGGTGACCGCGTGCTGGAGCTGGGCGCCGGCCTCCGGAGCCCCCGAGGCCTCGGCGATCCGGGCCCACAGCCGGCGCGCGGCGCGGAACTTGGCGATGGTGAGGAACTGGTCAGCGGTGGCCGCGTACCGGAACTCGATCTGGCCGAGCGCGGCTTCGACGCTCAGCCCACCTGCGGAGAGGGCGCGCAGGTAGGCGACTCCGGTGGCCAGTGACAGCCCCAGCTCCTCGGCGGCGCTGCCGCCGGCCTCGTGGTACGGGAGGGCGTCCACGGTCAGGGTCCGCACCCCGGGCAGGCCGGCGGCGGCCTCCCGCGCCAGCTCCACGGCGGCGGCCTGGTCCAGTGCCGCGCCGGTCCGTGCCTCGTGACCCAGCGGATCGGCGCCCAGGGAGGCCCGCACGGCCTCCGGCGCCACCGAGCGCTCGGCGCACAGGTCCAGCAGCGCGCGGGCGGCGCCCGCGTAGTCGGCTCCGGCGTCCAGGGCGATCGGCGCGAGGTCCAGGTAGACCCCCTCCAGGGCCCGGGCGAGACCATCGACCGGGATGCCGCCGCTGCCCACGGTGAGCCAGAGGGAGGTGACCCCGTTCTCCAGGTCGGCGAGGGCCGCTTCGTTCAGGCGCTGCGGATCGGTGCCCGCGAGGCGCTGGCGCACGTCCCAGCCGTTCGCGGTGGTGCCTTCCGGCCTGCCTCCGCGGACGAAGGGGGCGAAGCCGGGAAATCCGGTGTCGGGCACCGTCCCGTCGGACGGCGCGGTGTACAGCGGGCGGGTGGTGAGCCCGTCCTCGAGTCGGGTGGACAGCGCTTCCTCTGCGGCCTCGCCGGATGCTTCCTTGCCCGACTTGCGCAGTACGCCTTCTACAAGGCGCTGCCACTGCTCATGCGTCGCGTCAGGGAACTCGGCGGCCAGGGAGAGCCCGTCGTCAGGCAGGACCGTCATGGCTCGAATGTAGGGGAGCGCGCTCAGGTGGCACCATACCGGCGGGTGTGATCTCCCCCTCTCGCACCGTGCCGAGGAGGTCCTGGAACACCCGGCTGAGCAGGACGGTTGCGGCGGCCCGGGCCGGCGCGGCCGGACCCGCCCGGGGGACCGCGATCCCTTTCGGGGGCGCCGCGCACGGTCGGGGGCTCCGGCGCGGCGGCCCGCGGCTCCTCCGGGCGGCCCCCTGCAGAGCGCCCGCCGGCCCGGTCCCGGCCATGACCGCCCGATTGCAGACATCCGACAGAAGGGACGCCGCCCGGCCCCGGTGGCCCGCGGCGCATCCGGGGGGACCGCGTGGCGGGTAGGGCCGGACGGGACTGCGACCGGCTTCGGGCTGCTCCGGGACGGAGGGGCGTCGGCCTTCCGGCACCACGGCCCGTCGCCGGGACCGGCGGGCCGTGGTGCCGGACGGTCAGGACGATCCGTACGTGTTGGAAGAGGTGGCTTTCCTGATCGCCCTCCGCGCGGCCTCCGTCAGGGGTGTTCCCGAATGCTCAGGCCGGCAGCGTGTTGCGGTGCGAGCGCCTGCGCGCCGCGCTGAAGAGCGCCTGGATCTGGGCGCCCGACTGCTCGACGTGGGTGAGGGGCGAGGGGAAGGCCAGCCGTACGTCGCGGTGGCCGCGCCGCTCCTCCAGCCGCAGGGTGATCCCGTAGCGGTCCATGGCCAGCGGCAGGGCACGCACGACCGCGGCCGTGGGTTGCGGCCGGACCAGGCGCAGCAGCAGGGTCACGAGGTCGTGGTGGTCGTCGAGGAGGTGCGTGAGCATGCCCGCCTCGTGCGCGGCGAGCGGGTCGGGCTCGGCCCGGTCGAGCTCCTCCAGGCCGACGTGGGCGATCCCGTCGGCGGTCTCCAGCTCGGCCCGATCGAACTCCATGCAGACCGACTCGGCGCCGGACCCGGGGGACAGGTCGGCGTGGGGGGTGAGCAGCCGGCCGAGCACGGTGACGCGGGCGCGCACCCGGTCCCGGACGGGGGTGGGTGCGACGTCGGTGAACTCCAGCCGGATCGCGGGCCGGTGTTCCGCGTGGCCGCCGGGCTCGGCGGGGTGCAGGTGCAGGCGGCCCATGGGGTCGCCGCCGTCGAGGTGCCGGACTTCGGTGCGCAGGCCGTCGGTGGTCACCGTCATGGAGTGGGCGGCGGTCAGGACCGACCGGATCCGCTCGGCGGCGGTGGGCAGGGCGGCCGGGGTCGTGGGGTCACCGAACAGGCGCATGCGGATCTCTCCATCGTCAAATGGTTAGGTATGCCTAACCTAACTCATTTCACTTCCGGGGGCACCCGGCACGCTTCGTGTCGCTGTTGGGCTGAACGGGTGAAACGCGAGAGGATGGGGGGATGCACATGAAGCGCGCGGCCGAGGCGGCCCGGTGAGCAGGTACGACGTCACCGATGAACAGTGGGAGGGGCTCGCGCAGGTGGTACCGCTGCGCAGTCGTAACGAGTGGCCCTCCCGGGTGGACCACCGCACGATTCCCAAGTCGCCCGGGGCGGCCGCGGCGGAGCAGCGGCGCTTCGTGGTGATCAGAGTCCAGATCTTCGCGGACGCGCGGGAGGTCGCCGAGTACCTGATCGCGCAGATCCCGGTCCTGCTCGACCTCACCGGCGCGGACAGCGAAGTGGCCAAGCGGATCCTCGACTTCAGCAGTGGGGTGGTCTTCGGGCTGGGCAGCGGGATGCACCGGGTGGACCGGAACGTCTTCCTGCTCGCGCCCGTGGGGACCGAGGTTGAGGGGATCGCGGCCGCGGCCGTCCCCCGATCGTAGGAAGGTCCGTACGAAGTAACGGTTCGCCGGGGCCGCGGGGGGCCCGGCGACCCGTACCGTCCGGCGCATGGACGCCACCGCCGTCGCGTTGGGCGACACCCGTACCGATTCCCCCGCGACCGGACCGGTCGGCGGACCGCCGCCGTTCCCGGCCGCGCCCGCGCCCTCGCCGCCCGACGGGCGGGACGCCCCGGCGGCTCCCGTCCCCGGCGGTCCCGAGGCGGCGTGTTCCGGCGCCCCGGGACCCGGCCTCGCTGTCACGGCGACCGATCCCACGGTGGCGCCGCTTCCGGCCGACCCCGCTCCGGCTTCTCCGCAGGCGGCCCGCCGCGGCGGCGCCCGGCCCGCCGACGCGGCAAACCGGCCCCCGCATCTGCGTCCCGTCGTCACTGAGTTGCGGCTGTCCGCCTTCGGGCGGCACCGGGGCGCGGCCTTTCCGGTCGGGTCCGTCACCCTCTTCGCCGGCCCGAGCGGCAGCGGCAAGTCCCAGGTCCTGGCCGCCTACGAGGCGTTGGCCGGGCTCGGCGCGGGCGCCACCGTCGAGGAGGCATTCCCCGATCCCGCCGCCCGGATCCCCGAAGGGGCCCTCCCCGACGCCCAGCACCGGCGCGGGTTCCGCCTCGGGTGCACGGTCGACGGGCCCGCCGGTCCGGTCCGGCTCGACCTCGCCGTCCAGGCCGAACCCACCCTGCGGATCGTCGGGGAACGGCTCACGCAGGACGGGCAGATCCTGTTCGCCACCGCCCTGCGCGACCCCGGCCGGCGTTCGGTGCAGGCCGCCTGGCTGACCGGCGGCGCCGTCGGCGTCACCCGGGCCCCGCTGCCCGACGATCGCCTCGGCACCGCGCTGCTCCCGCTGCGGGTCGCGGGCTCCACGGCCGGCCAGCGGAAGGTGCTGACCGCCTCCGAGCAGGTGATCGTGGCCCTGCGCTCGGTGTTCGCCTGCGACCCCCGCCCGGAGCGGATGCGCGCGCCCGTCCCCCGGGGCGAGGGCCGGCTGCTGGGCGACTGCGCCAACCTGGCCGACGTACTGCGCCGTACCCGCCACGAGTGCGGTACCCGCCACGCCCTGCTGGCCGAGGCCGCCCGTACCGGCTGCGCGGGACCCGTCGCCGCCCTGGACGTGAGGGCTCCCGAAGGCGGCGCCGTCACCGCGGTGCTGGACCGCGGACCCGGCCGGCCCGCCACGGAACTGGCCCGGCTCGGCGCGGGCGAACTCCGCTTCCTGGCACTGGCGCTGGTCCTGCTCACCGGACCGGGCGTACTGGACATGGACCCGGCCGCCGAACTGCTCGCCGCGCAGCAGGCGCTGACCGTGCTGGCCGACGGCCTCGACCGCGACCTCGACGGCAGGCAGGGCGCCGAACTGCTGCGGCTGGCGCTGCTGTCCTGCGGCCGGGGCCACGTCCGGCTGGTGGCGGCCGTGGGGGAGGGGACCGCGGCCGCTGCCCGCCCCTTGCCGGGCGTATCGGTGGTAGACCTGTCGGCATGAACGAGACGCAGGAGTCCCGGCAGCCCGAACGGCCCCCCGCGGAACGGCTGGACCTGTTGCAGCGCAGGCTCGTGCAGTTCGCGGCGGCGCGCGGCTGGGAGCCGTACCACACGCCCAAGAACCTGGCGGTGGCGCTGAGTGTAGAGGCCTCCGAACTGGTCGAGATCTTCCAGTGGCTGACACCGGAGCAGTCGGCGAAGGTCATGGAGGAACCGGACTCCGCCCATCGCGTGGCCGATGAGGTCGCCGACGTGCTCGCGTATCTGCTGCAGTTCTGTGAGGTTCTCGGGGTGGATGTGCTGGATGCGCTCGCCGCGAAGATCGAGAGGAATGAACTGCGCTTCCCCGTAACGGGTGGTCCGACACCGAATCGTCACTCTTCGGAGTGATGGACTCTTCCACAATCACGATTCTGTCCACATTTTCCGAATACCCCTGGCTTTACCGGTCTGTTGCCCTCACTCTGGGTAGTGGTGAGGATGGCGGGATGTCGTGCGGACGGGGGACGGCACATGGATGCGGTACGGCTCATCGCGGCCGGCCGGCACGCGCTGGCACAGAGCGGGGCTGCGTGGGACATCGTGGGCGAGGCCTGGCAGGCCCAGGCGCTCGCACAGGGAATCGGGAGCTGGCTGGCGGTCACCGGGCCGCCTGAGCTGAGATCGGAGGCGCGGGGACTGGGGGAAGCAGGTGGCAGAGGATGCGGGGTACTGGACCGGGCGGCCCTGCGCGGCGAGGGCAGCGCGCCCGAGTACCCGCCGCGAGCCGCACAGCTGAGCGTGGTGGCGGATGTCCGCCAGGTGCTCCTCGGGCTCCAGGCACTCCTGGGCGAAGTGGGGATAGCCCTGGTGGGGGTGGCCTGCGGCACGGACGACGAGGCCCTGTACTGGCAGTGCATAGAGTCGATCGACGCGGCTGACGAGTCCAGCGACCGGGTGCGGGCCATCCTGCGCCGCATGACGGTGCGCGAGCGGGGGTCCGCCTCGGGCGTGGCCTGAGCCGGACACGGCCCGGCACGGGCGGTGGAGACAGCGGCACGGGCCGGGTCCCGCCGTGCGCGACGGGACCCGCACGGTCAGGAGGGCCGGTGGAACGGGCGCTCGCTCCCGGCGGTGCGGTCCGCGGAGGACTGCAGATCGGCGTCGAGCTGCGAGAGGTCGGCGTTCAGCGCGGCCATCAGCTCCTCCATCTGCTGCAGCAGGCCCCTCGGGGCGCCGCCGCTCTGCGCGGGCGCAGCCGACTCCTGCCGTGCGTCGTGTGCGCCGTGTGCGGCCTGTCCGGTCCAGCCGGTCTGTCGGGGGGTCTGCGGCACGGCCTCGTGGGACATGGCGGCCTCCTCGGCCCTGGCCCTTCTGAGGGGAAGGGGGCGGTGGACGCACCGGCGAGAAGCCGCCGGCGCGCGGGCCGGGCGGTCCGGCTCCGTCCGGGCAAACGATCCCGGTCCGGGCCGGTCACTGAGGGCGCAGGGCATCGACACGTCCGGTTGACGAAGATTCACCCTGGCGGGGCGGGAGGGGCAGGATGGAAGGTATGGATCTTCGCATTTTCACCGAGCCCCAGCAGGGCGCGAGCTACGACACCCTCCTGACCGTCGCCAAGGCCACCGAGGACCTCGGCTTCGATGCGTTCTTCCGCTCCGACCACTACCTGCGGATGGGAGCCGCCGACGGCCTGCCCGGCCCCACCGACGCCTGGATCACCCTCGCCGGGCTGGCCCGCGAGACCACAAGGATCCGTCTCGGCACCCTGATGACGGCCGGCACCTTCCGGCTGCCCGGCGTCCTGGCCATCCAGGTGGCCCAGGTCGACCAGATGTCCGGCGGCCGCATCGAGCTGGGCCTGGGCGCCGGCTGGTTCGAGGAGGAGCACAAGGCCTACGGCATTCCCTTCCCGGCGGACCGGATGTCCCGGCTGGAGGAACAGCTGGCCATCGTCACCGGGCTGTGGGCCACCGCGCCGGGCGCCACCTTCGACTACACGGGCGTCCACTACCGGGTGGAGAACTCGCCCGCGCTCCCCAAGCCCGCCCAGGACCGGATCCCGCTCCTCGTGGGTGGCCACGGGGCCAGGCGCACCCCGCGTCTCGCCGCGCGGTACGCCGACGAGTTCAACATGCCCTTCGCGTCGATCGCCGACAGCGAGCGGCAGTTCGGCCGGGTCAGGGAGGCCGCAGTGCAGGCCGGTCGGAAGCCCGACGACCTCGTCTACTCCAACGCCCTCGTGGTCTGCGTGGGCAAGGACGACGCCGAGGTGGCCCGCCGGGCCGCCGCCATCGGCCGCGACGTGGACGAGCTCAGGGCCAACGGCCTGGCCGGCTCCCCGGCCGAGGTCGTGGAGAAGATCGGCGCGTACGGCGCCGTCGGCTCCTCCCGCGTCTACCTCCAGCTGCTCGACCTCGACGACCTGGACCACCTGGAGCTGATCTCGGCCCGGGTGCTCCCCCAGCTCCACTAGCGGACGGGGAAAGCGATGCCCCGCGCGACGGGCCCGCTCGCCGAGGCCCTGGCCCACCGGACCGTCGTCCTGGACGGCGGGCTCAGCAACCAGCTCTCCGCTCAGGGCTGCGACCTGACCGGAGGTCTGTGGACCGGCCGCGTCCTCGACGAACGGCCGGTCCAGGTCGAGGCCGCCCACACGGCGTACGCCCGGGCCGGCGCCGAAGTGCTGATCACCGCCGGCTACCAGGTCGGCTACGAGGCCTTCGCCGCCCGGGGCCGCGACCGCGACGCCACCACGGCGCTGCTGCACCGCAGCGTCGTGCTCGCCGCCCGGGCGGCCGAGGCCGCCGACCACGACGTTTGGGTCGCCGCGTCGGTCGGCCCGTATGGAGCGGTGCTCGCGGACGGCTCGGAGTACCGCGGCCGGTACGGGCTGAGCGTGCGCGAGCTCGCCGCGTTCCACCGCCCCCGCATCGAGGCCCTGCTCGCCGCGGGCCCCGACGTGCTGGCCGTGGAGACCCTCCCCGACCCGGACGAGGCCGAGGCCGTGCTCACCGTCCTCGCCGAGACCGGCGCCCCGGCGTGGCTGAGCTACACCGTGGCGGGCGGCCGCACTCGGTCCGGGCACCCGCTGCCCGAAGCCTTCGCGCTCGCCGCGCGGGCCCCCCAGGTCATCGCCCTCGGGGTCAACTGCTGCGACCCCGCGGAGGTCCTCCCCGCCCTGGAGGCGGCCGCCGCCGTCACCGCCAAGCCGCTGCTGGCCTACCCCAACGACGGCTCCGTCTGGGAGGCGGCCACCGGCACCTGGCGGGCGCCGGAAGCCATGCCCCCCTGGCCGACGGACGCCTGGCGCCGTACCGGGGCCCGGCTGATCGGCGGCTGCTGCCGCATCGGGCCCGACCGCATCGCGGAACTGGCCCGGCAGGGCGGGCGGTCGGGCAGGTGACGGCGACTGCTCAGCTTTCGCAGCCGACGCCGTCGCCGTCGCGATCGAGGTGGCGGCCGTAGCCGGGCTCGCCGCGGTGGATGGGGGCCGCGCCCGCCGCTCTGACGGCAGCGCAGTTCCGGTACGAGATGCTCCCGCCGCCGCTGCTGCCCGTCCCGTCGTCCGGTGCCGGGGCGCTCGTCGGAGCGGCCGTCCGGGCGGGCGCGGGGGCGGGCGGCGCGGGGGCGACGGGCTCCGGTCGCAGGTTCGTTCCGGGTGTCGCGGGGCAGCCGGTGCCCGGCGCCGCCAGGTGCACGACCGGAGCGGCGCTCTGCGGCACGAGCGCGGCGCCTGCCGCCACGTCCTGGAAGCAGACGAGCCAACTCCCGTGATCGGTAGGGAGGGTGATGTCGTCGTAGGCGCTCAGGGCCTTGAGTTCGCCGCCGGTCAGATCCGCCACCGCCTTCTCCGCCTGCGCATAGGGCCATCCGACGGCGGAGGGCATCTGCGGTGCGGCGCTCGGCGTGGGTGTCGGCGCCGGCGTCGGGCTACTGCTCGGGGCGGAAGGGGCGGAGGCCGCCGCAGCGGCTTGGGGTGCGGCCTCGGTCCCGGTCTGCTTCGGCGGGTCCGGCAACAGCGGTATCAGGAACCAGACGCCGGACAGCACGGTGGCGAGGATCTTCTGCGACCGCTTCCACTGGCTCGTCCAGGCGAGCGCGATCCCCGCGGGCGGCAGCAGGACGAGCGCCGTGATGACCGTCGCGGGATGCTGCCACCAGCGCCGCGGGGGCCTGTGCGGGGGTGGGGAGGCGTAGGTGTGCGGTGCCGGGTACATGGCGCTCCTGGAGGCTGAACACGGTGCGGAGCGCGGAGCCTACCGAGAAGGTTGAAGATCGTACTTGTTTTCGCTCGAAATCCGTTGGCCCGAGGGCGGACCGACAGTCATGCTGAAGCGCATGTTCCTTACGATCACCACCACCGGGACCGCCGACAACCCGGCGACTGACCTGGGCTTTCTCCTGCACAAGCACCCGGATCGGGTGCGCGTGGAGAACCAGTCCCACGGCACCGCCCACGTCTTCTACCCGGAGGCCACGGCCCAGCGGTGTACGGCGGCCCTGCTGTTGGAGGTGGACCCCGTCGCGCTCGTCCGCCGCGGGAAGGGCAAGGGCCGGGGCGGGGCGCCTGACGCCGCGCTCGCCCAGTACGTCAACGACCGTCCGTACGCGGCCTCCTCGCTGCTCGCCGTCGCGCTCGGCGGGGTGTTCCGCACCGCCCTGAAGGGGCAGTGCGTCCTGCGCCCGGACCTCCCGGACCGGGTGCGCCCGCTGCGCATCGAGATCCCCGTGCTCCCCGCGCGCGGCGGCGCCGCGATGGTGCACCGGCTGTTCGACCCGCTCGGCTGGGACCTCGTACAGGCCGACGCCGTCCCGCTCGACGAGCAGTTCCCCGAGTGGGGGGAATCCCGCTACGTACGTCTCGTGCTGGAGGGCGAGCTGCGGCTTGCCGACGCCCTGCGGCAGCTCTATGTGCTCCTGCCGGTCCTCGACGATGCCAAGCACTACTGGATCGCCGCCGACGAGGTCGACAAACTGCTGCGCGCCGGGGACGGCTGGCTCGCGGCGCACCCCGAGAACGCGCTGATCAGCTCCCGCTACCTGGCCCGCCACAAGCGGCTGACCCAGGACGCCGTCGAGCGCCTGGAACTGCTCCGACTCGCCGAGTCCGACGGCAGCGAGGTCGAGGAGATCGACAACGCCGTCGACGAGACGCGCGACACGCAGGAGCGGCCCGTACCGCTCGCCGTGCGCCGCCGCGAGGCCGTCCTCGCCGCCCTGCGCGCCGCCGGAGCCCAGCGCGTGCTGGACCTCGGCTGTGGACAGGGGCAGTTGGTGCAGGCGCTGCTGGGGGACCCGGCGTACACCGAGATCGTGGGCATGGACGTCTCCGTGCGAGCCCTGACCATCGCCGCCCGGCGGCTGCGGCTGGAGCGGATGGGCGAGCGGCAGAGGTCGCGCGTCACGCTGCTCCAGGGCTCGCTCGCCTACACCGACAAGCGGCTGGCCGGCTACGACGCGGCCGTGCTGAGCGAGGTCATCGAACACCTGGACCTGGAGCGGCTGCCGGCGCTGGAGTACGCGGTGTTCGGCTCGGCCCGGCCCCGCACGGTCCTGGTCACCACCCCCAACGTCGAGTACAACGTCCGCTGGGAGACGCTGCCGGCCGGACACGTTCGGCACGGCGACCACCGTTTCGAGTGGACCCGCGAGGAGTTCCGCGCCTGGGCCGGCCAGGTCGCGGAGCGCTTCGGCTACACCGTCACCTACGTCCCCGTGGGCGACGACGACCCCGAGGTCGGGCCGCCGACGCAGATGGCCGTCTTCACCCGGGATACGGCCGGCGACACCGCAGCCACCAACGACTCCCCGAAGGAGGGCGAGGCAGCATGACCACCACCGCAACCCACCGCAGACTTCCCGTCACCGACCTGTCTCTCGTCGTCCTGATCGGGGCCACCGGGTCGGGCAAGTCCACGTTCGCCCGCAAGCACTTCAAGTCCACCGAGGTCATCTCCTCGGACTACTGTCGGGGTCTGGTCCGCGACGACGAGAACGACCAGAGCGCGAGCCGGGACGCCTTCGACGTCCTGCACTACATCGCCGGCAAGCGCCTGGCCGCCGGCCGGCTGACCGTCGTCGACGCGACCAGCGTCCAGGCGGACGCCCGCCGGCAGTTGGTCGCGCTCGCCCGCGAGCACGACGTGCTGCCCATCGCCATCGTCCTGGACATGCCCGAAGAGGTCTGCGCCACGCGCAACGCTGCCCGTCCCGACCGGGCCGGCCTGCCCCGCGCGGTCATCCAGAGGCACCGCCGCGACCTGCGCCGCTCCCTGCGCGGCCTGGAGCGCGAGGGTTTCCGCAAGGTGCACGTGCTGCGCTCCGTCGAGGAGGCGGAGACCGCCGAGGTCGTCCTGGAGAAGCGCTACAACGACCTCACCCACCTCTCCGGTCCCTTCGACATCGTCGGTGACATCCACGGATGCTCCTCCGAGCTGGAGACCCTGCTCGCCCAGCTCGGCTACGAGGACGGCGTCCACCCCGAGGGCCGCACGGCCGTTTTCGTCGGCGACCTCGTCGACCGCGGCCCCGACAGCCCGGGCGTCCTGCGCCGCGTGATGGGCATGGTCGCGTCCGGCAACGCCCTGTGCGTGCCGGGGAACCACGAGAACAAGCTCGGCCGGTACCTCAAGGGCTCCAAGGTCCAGCAGACCCACGGCCTCGCCGAGACCGTCGAGCAGCTCTCCCACGAGCCGCCGGAATTCGTCGAGGAGGTACGGGCCTTCCTCCGCGGCCTCGTCAGCCACTACGTCCTCGACGGCGGGAGGCTGGTGGTCTGTCACGCCGGCCTGCCCGAGAAATACCACGGCCGTACCTCCGGCCGGGTCCGCTCGCACGCCCTGTACGGGGAGACCACCGGCGAGACGGACGAGTTCGGGCTGCCCGTGCGCTACCCGTGGGCCGAGGACTACCGCGGCAAGGCGGCCGTCGTCTACGGCCACACACCGGTCCCGAACACCGCCTGGATCAACAACACCATCTGCCTCGACACCGGCGCCGTCTTCGGCGGCCGGATGACCGCCCTGCGCTGGCCCGAGCGTGAACTGGTCGACGTGCCGGCCGAAAAGGTCTGGTACGAGCCGGTCAGGCCGCTCGTCACCGACGTGCCCGGCGGCCATGACGGCCGCCCCGTCGACCTGGCCGACGTCCACGGCCGCCGTGTCGTCGAGACCCGGCACCTGGGCAACGTGGGCGTCCGTGAGGAGAACGCGGCCGCGGCCCTGGAGGTCATGAGCCGCTTCGCGGTGGACCCGCGGCTGGCCCCGTACCTGCCGCCCACCATGGCGCCGACCGCCACATCCCGTGAGGACGGCTACCTGGAGCACCCGGCGGAGGCCTTCGCCCAGTACCGCAAGGACGGCATCGCCCGGGTGGTGTGCGAGGAGAAGCACATGGGCTCCCGCGCCACCGTCCTGGTCTGCAAGGACGCCGGTGCCGCCCGCGAGCGGTTCGGTGTGGACGGCCCGACCGGATCCGTCTACACGCGCACCGGACGGCCCTTCTTCCACGACTCCGAGGTCACCGAGGAGGTCCTCGCACGGCTGCGCGCGGCGGTCACCGGCGCCGGGCTGTGGGAGGAGCTGGGCACCGACTGGCTGCTGCTCGACGGGGAACTCCTGCCCTGGTCGCTGAAGTCGGGTGGCCTGCTGCGCAGCCAGTACGCCGCTGTGGGCGCGGCCTCGCGCTCGGTCTTCCCGGACGTCCTCGGCGCACTGCAGGCGGCCGCTGCCCGAGGCGTTGACACCGGCGGCCTGCTGGAGCGCCAGCGCGGCCGGGCCGAGGACGCGGCGGCCTTCACCGACGCCTACCGCCGCTACTGCTGGAGCACCGACGGGCTGGAGGGCGTGCGGTTCGCACCGTTCCAGGTGCTGGCCTCGGCCGGGCGGTCGCTGGCCGCCGTACCGCACGACCGGCAGCTGGCGTGGCTGGACCGGCTGGTCGAGTCCGACGACCCGGGCACGCCGGGCGGCACCGGCCTGCTGCGCCGCACCGGCCGGATCGTGGTGGACACCGGGGACGAGGACTCCGTACGGGCCGGCACCGACTGGTGGCTGGAGCTGACGGCCGCCGGCGGCGAGGGCATGGTCGTCAAGCCGCTCCAGGCCTACGCCAGGGACGGCCGGGGCCGGCTGGTCCAGCCCGGGGTCAAGGTCCGCGGACGGGAGTACCTGCGGATCATCTACGGCCCGGAGTACACGCGCCCGCAGCAGCTGGAGCGCCTGCGGGAGCGGTTCCTCGGGCACAAGCGCTCGCTCGCGCTGCGGGAGTACGCGCTGGGACTGGAGGCACTGGACCGGCTGGCGGCCGAGGAGCCGCTCTGGCGGGTCCACGAGCCGGTCTTCGCGGTCCTCGCCCTGGAGTCGGAGCCGGTCGACCCGCGGCTGTGACGGCGCCGGCGGCCGCCCGCGGCCGCCGGCGTAAAGGCGGAGCCCCCGTAGGGCCCCGAATTAGGTCGTATGGGGGAACTTTCGCGGAGAACGCCGGGAAAACCACCGGCGGGATCGTTCATCCAGGGCAGCGGAATGACCGCGACCCTGGAAGGACGGAACGTCACCTATGAAGATGACCGCGCGCGGAAGCATTGCGGCGCTCTTGACCTGTATGGCCGCGGCCGGCGTGGCCACCCCGGCGGCGGCGGACGGGGTGCCGGTGGGTGTGCCGCTCGAAGGTGTGGAGAGCACGACGGGCCTGGACGTGCCGCGGATCGCGACCGCGGTGCCGCTGCCGGTCGTCGGAGCGCCCGAAGCCCCTCGCATGCACAAGGGCGACATGCTTCCCACGCCGCTGCTCCCGGCGGTCCCGATCGCCACCGAGCTCGGCGGGACGTTGGTCACCTCCCCGCTGCCCAACCTGGCGGGCCGGCCGGAGACGGACGGCGAGGGCTCCTTGGAGTCGCCCGCCACCACCGTGCGCACCCGCACCCCGGGCGCGGTCGTCGGATCCCCGCTCACGATGCCCGACGGGTCCAACTTCGGTCTGCCGAACCTGACCACGCCCAAGCTGGGTCTGCTCACGCCGGAGATCACGGGAGCGCCGGAGGCGCTTCTCGGTGTCGCCGGGCCCCGCTGAGCCGAGGCCACCGCAAAAGGCCGCCCGGTCTGCGAACGTGTACGGCATGGGATTCCACGTCGACTCCGAGACCGGGCGGCTTCGCCGCGTCATCCTCCACCGGCCCGACCTGGAGCTGAAGCGGCTCACGCCGAGCAACAAGGACGCGCTCCTCTTCGACGACGTGCTGTGGGTGCGCAGGGCGCGCCAGGAGCACGACGGCTTCGCGGACGTGCTGCGGGACCGGGGCGTGGAGGTCCACCTCTTCGGGGACCTGCTGTGCGAGGTCCTGGGCGTCCCCGAGGCCCGGCGCCTGGTCCTCGACCGGGTGTTCGACGAGAAGGAGTACGGGCCGCTCGCCACCGACCACCTGCGGTCGGCGTTCGACGGTCTGGCCTCGGCGGAGCTGGCGCAGGCGCTGGTCGGTGGGATGACCAAGCGGGAGTTCCTGGAACGGCACGCCGAGCCGGTGTCGGTGCGCTTCCACGCCCTGGACCTGGACGATTTCCTGCTCGGGCCGCTGCCCAACCACCTCTTCACCCGCGACACCTCCGCCTGGATCTACGACGGGGTCTCGATCAACGCGATGCGCTGGCCCGCCCGGCAGCGCGAGACCGTCCACTTCGAGGCGATCTACCGGCATCACCCGCTTTTCACCAGCTCCGGCGCCTTCCACTATTGGTCCCAGGGGCAGGCGGACTACCCCTCGACGATCGAGGGCGGGGACGTCCTGGTCATCGGCAACGGAGCGGTGCTGATCGGCATGAGCGAGCGGACCACGCCGCAGGCGGTGGAGATGCTCGCGCGGGGCCTGTTCGCCGCAGGGTCGGCGAGGTGCATCGTGGCCCTCGACATGCCGAAGCATCGGGCCTTCATGCACCTGGACACCGTGATGACGATGGTCGACGGAGATACGTTCACTCAGTACGCGGGGCTCGGCATGCTCCCCTCGTACACGATCGAGCCCGGTGACGGGGGCAGCGAGCTGAAGGTGACCGACCACCCCGCCGAGCACATGCACCGGGCCATCGCGGCCGCGCTCTCGCTCGACTCGATCCGGGTGCTGACCGCCACGCAGGACGTGCACTCGGCGCAGCGCGAGCAGTGGGACGACGGGTGCAACGTGCTCGCCGTGGAGCCGGGTGTGGTCGTCGCCTACGAGCGGAACGTGACCACCAACACGCACCTGCGCAAGCAGGGCATCGAGGTGATCGAGATCCCGGGCAGCGAGCTGGGGCGGGGTCGCGGTGGACCGCGCTGCATGAGTTGTCCCGTGGAGCGAGACGCCGTCTGAGCGGCGGGGCCGGTTGCGGGCCGGTTGCGGGGCCGGGGCGGATCGGGGGCGGATCCGGGAGAGGTCACACCGCCATTCTGTATATGAATGCAGTGGGTCGTATAGACTTCCAGCATCCCCTGTTACCGTGACGCTGGAGCGACCTCATGGCCCCCGACCTCAAAGGCCGCAGTTTTCTCAAGGAGCTGGACTTCACGGCCGCCGAGTTCCGCGGCCTGATCGAGCTCGCCGCCGATCTGAAGGCGGCCAAGAAGGCCGGCGTCGAGCAGCGCCTCCTGCGGGGCAGGAACATCGCCCTGATCTTCGAGAAGACATCGACGCGCACCCGCTGCGCCTTCGAGGTCGCCGCCGCGGACCAGGGAGCCCACACCGTCTACCTCGACCCGGCCGGCTCCCAGATGGGGCACAAGGAGTCGGTCCGGGACACCGCGCGGGTCCTCGGCCGGATGTTCGACGGGATCGAGTACCGGGGCGACAGTCAGGAGGCCGTCGAGGAGCTCGCCACGCACTCCGGCGTGCCGGTCTTCAACGGCCTCACCGACGACTGGCACCCCACCCAGATGCTGGCCGACCTGCTGACGATGACCGAGCACAGCGTCAAGCCCCTGGACCGGATCGCCTTCGCGTACCTCGGCGACGCCCGCTTCAACATGGGCAACTCGTACCTCGTGACGGGCGCCCTGCTCGGCATGGACGTACGGATCGTCGCGCCCCGGAGCTACTGGCCCGCCGAGCCCGTGGTGGCCGCGGCGCGCAGGCTCGCGGCGGACAGCGGTGCGCGGATCACCCTGACCGAGCAGGTCGCCGAGGGTGTCGCCCAGGTCGACTTCGTGGTCACGGACGTGTGGGTGTCCATGGGGGAGCCCAAGGAGGTCTGGGATGAGCGGATCGAGGCCCTGTCCCCGTACGCCGTCACCATGGACGTCCTGCGGGCCACCGGGAACCCGGACGTGAAGTTCATGCACTGCCTGCCGGCCTTCCACGACCTGGGCACCAAGGTGGCCCGGGAGATCCACCAGCGACACGGGCTCGACTCGCTGGAGGTGACGGACGAGGTGTTCGAGTCGGAGCACTCCGTGGTCTTCGACGAGGCCGAGAACCGGCTGCACACCATCAAGGCGGTCCTCGTCGCCACCCTCGGCCGCCCGGGCCCGGGTGACGCATAGTCATACGCGGCGCGTCGGGTGCCGGGGCCGGGCGGGCGGCGACCCTCGGGCGAGCCCCTGCCGGAGGCTCACCGGGTGGACGCCTGCTCTTGCGTTTCTCTGACGGTAGTCACGATCTGGTGATAGCGTGGGTGGTGTGAGCCCTTTCACCGGTTCCACACCAGCGACCGAACGGTGGCACCACCTCCGGGTCACCCGGCGGGACGGCGTCGCCACCGTCACCTTCGACCGCCCCGAGAAGATCAACGCGCTCACCTTCGGCGCCTACGCCGACCTGCGCGATCTCCTCGCCGAACTGTCCCGCGAGCGCTCCGTGCGCGCCCTCGTCCTGGGCGGCGAGGGACGGGGCTTCTGTTCCGGCGGTGACGTCGACGAGATCATCGGCGCCACCCTCGCCATGGACACGGCCCAGCTCCTCGACTTCAACCGGATGACCGGCCAGGTCGTCCGCGCGATCCGGGAGTGCCCCTTCCCGGTGATCGCGGCCGTGCACGGGGTGGCTGCCGGAGCCGGCGCCGTCCTCGCGCTCGCCGCGGACTTCCGGATCGCCGACCCCACCGCGCGCTTCGCCTTCCTCTTCACCCGCGTCGGCCTCTCCGGCGGCGACATGGGCGCCGCCTACCTGCTGCCCCGCGTCGTCGGCCTCGGCCACGCCACCCGCCTGCTCATGCTCGGCGAGCCCGTCCACGCGCCCGAAGCCGAGCGGATCGGCCTGCTCAGCGAACTCACCGAGGAGGGCAAGGCCCATGTGCGGGCCGCCGAACTCGCCGCCCGCCTCGCCGCGGGCCCCTCCCTCGCCCACGCACAGACCAAGGCGCTGCTCACGGCCGAACTCGACATGCCGCTGGCCGCCTCCGTTGAGCTGGACGCGGCCACCCAGGCCCTGCTGATGAACGGCCAGGACTACGCGGAGTTCCACGCGGCCTTCACCGGGAGGCGGCCGCCGGAGTGGAAGGGCAGGTAGCGCCATGCCCCTCGGCAGCGCATTGCGGGTCGCCGTCGTCGGCGGCGGACCGGGAGGGCTGTACACCGCCGCGCTCCTGGCCCGCCGGGGCCACGCCGTGGAGGTGTGGGAGCGCAACGCCCCGGACGACACCTTCGGCTTCGGCGTCGTGCTCTCCGACGAGACCCTCGGTGGCATCGAACGGGCCGACACCACCGTCCACGCCGCCCTGAGCGCGGAGTTCGTGCGCTGGGACGACATCGACGTCGTGCACCGGGGACGGCTGCTGACCTCGGGCGGTCACGGCTTCGCGGCCATCGGACGGCGCCGGCTCCTGGAGATCCTGCACGAGCGCTGCGCCGGGCTCGGCGTCCGGCTCCGCTTCCGCACCGCGGCTCCGGACGTCGCCGAGCTGCGCGCCTCCCACGACCTGGTGGTCGCGGCGGACGGCGTGCACAGCGCGATCCGCGACGCCGATGCCGCGCACTACCGGCCGACCCTGACCGCGGGCCGCTGCCGCTACATCTGGCTCGCCGCCGACTTCGCCTTCGAGGCCTTCCGCTTCGAGATCGCGGAGACCGAGCACGGAGTCGTGCAACTGCACGCCTACCCCTACGCGGCCGACGCCTCCACCGTCATCGTGGAGATGCGCGAGGAGGTCTGGCGGTCGGCCGGCCTCGACCTCTGCGACGAGGACGAATCGGCGGCCCGCTGCGCCAAGATCTTCAGCGAGGCCCTGCGCGGCCGGCCCCT
This sequence comes from Streptomyces sp. NPDC058880, assembly GCF_042742535.1. Taxonomy (NCBI): domain Bacteria; kingdom Bacillati; phylum Actinomycetota; class Actinomycetes; order Kitasatosporales; family Streptomycetaceae; genus Streptomyces; species Streptomyces sp. NPDC058880. The sequence continues at coordinate 172,873 of NZ_JBHYMC010000003.1, read as the reverse complement.
GCACGGCAACCGCTCCGCCTGGACCCAGTTCCGCACCGTCGTCAACGAGCACTGGTCCCACGGCAACGTGGCGCTCGTCGGCGACGCCGCGCACACCGCCCACTTCTCCATCGGATCCGGCACCAAACTCGCCGTCGAGGACGCCCTCGCCCTCGCCGAAGCGCTGGACGCTGCCGAAGGGGACGTACCGGCCGCCCTCGCCGCCTACGAGGCGGCCCGTCGCCCCGCCGTCGCCAGCACCCAGCGGGCCGCGGCCGCCAGCAGCCGCTGGTTCGAGGAACTCGCCGGATACGCGGACCAGCCCGCCCGGCAGTTCGCCTTCAACCTCCTCACCCGTAGCCGCCGCGTCACGCACGACAACCTGCGGCTGCGCGACGAACGGTTCACCCGCGCCGTGGAACGCGACTTCGGCTGCCCCGACGCGTCCACCCCGCCCATGTTCACCCCGCTCGCCCTGCGCGGCCTGACCCTGCGCAACCGGGTCGTCGTCTCACCCATGGACATGTACTCGGCCGAGGAAGGCGTGCCCGGCGACTTCCACCTCGTCCACCTCGGCGCACGGGCCCTCGGCGGAGCCGGGCTCGTGATGACCGAGATGGTCTGCGTCAGCGAAGAGGGCCGCATCACTCCCGGCTGCGCCGGCCTCTACACCCAGGAGCAGGCCGACGCCTGGCGGCGGATCACCGATTTCGTCCACACCGCTGCGCCCGGCACCGCCCTCGGCGTCCAGCTCGGCCACGCCGGCCGCAAGGGCTCGACCAAGGTCATGTGGGAAGGCATGGACGACCCCCTCCCGGACGGCAACTGGCCGCTGGTGGCCGCCTCCGCACTGCCCTACCGGCCGGGCGTCTCCGCCCTGCCGCGCGCCCTGGAGCGGGCGGACCTGACCGCACTGCGCTCCGACTTCGCGGCGGCCGCCGTCCGCGCCGCCGACTGCGGCTTCGACCTGCTCGAACTGCACTGCGCCCACGGCTACCTGCTCTCCGGCTTCCTCTCGCCGCTGACCAACCACCGCACCGACGCCTACGGCGGCTCCCTGGAGAACCGGCTGCGCTTCCCGCTGGAGGTCTTCGACGCCGTCCGCGCGGTCTGGCCCGCCGAGCGCCCCATGACCGTGCGTCTGTCGGCCACCGACTGGGCGCCCGGCGGCACCACGGCGGAGGAGGCGGTGGAGATCGCCGCCGCGTTCGCCGCCCGCGGCGCCGACGCCATCGACGTCTCCACCGGCCAGGTCGTCGCGGACGAGGCCCCCGAGTACGGGCGCTCGTACCAGACCCCGTACGCGGACCGGATCCGCAACGCGCTCGGCGTCCCCGTCATCGCCGTCGGCGCCATCTCCTCCTGGGACGACGTCAACTCCCTGTTGCTGGCCGGCCGGGCGGATCTGTGCGCCCTCGGGCGCCCGCACCTCTACGACCCCCACTGGACCCTGCACGCGGCCGCCGACCAGTCCTACGAGGGCCCGGCAGCCCCCTGGCCCGCCCCCTACCGCGCCGGCAGCCGCAAACCCCCGACGGGCCGCGGCTGACGGCCCGGCCGCGACCGGTTCAGGCCGGGACGATCCGGGCCCGGTCCTCGACCGGCCGGTAGCCCAGCCGCAGGTAGACGCCGTTGCTCGTCGGGTTGGCGAGATCCGTGAAGAGGACGACCTCCGCGGCGCCGGCCGCGTACGCCGCCTCGCTCACCGCGTGGGTGACGCCGGCGGCGTACCCGCGGCCCCGGAACCGGGGCGGGGTGAACACCGGCCCGACGCGGGAGGTGGAGCCGACCGGACGGGAGAAGGACGCCAGCGAGACAGGGGCGCCGCCGTCCTCCCACAGCAGCAGCCCGCCGTACGAGAGCCGGTCGCGCACCTGCGCCTCGGAAGAGCCGGCCGGTATCCCCACCTCGGCGTGGAACGCCTCCAGCCACTCGACGAGCAGCGCGAGATCGGCTTCGGTGGCGACCCGCGCCCGGCCGTCCGGGGAGGGCTGCGGGGCGACCAGCCCGGCCAGCCGGTAGAGCCGCTGCTCCTCGGCGATGACCGTGGACCGGCCCCAGGCCTGTGCCAGGGCCTCCGCGTCCGGACGGCGGGCGGTGATCCCCCGGAGCCCGGCCAGCAGCGGCTCGGCGGTGAGTGCGTCGCCCAGCGCGCGCACCGCCTCCTCGGGCAGCGCGCCGAGCTGCAGCGGATGCGGCGGGGTGCACACCAGAGCGCCGGAGACGGCGCCGTCGGGACCGGTCCACCAGCCGAAGACGGGGGCCTCGGGGCCGAAGGCGTGCAGCCCGCGCCGCTCCAGCGCGTCGGCCACGCTCAGCAGCAGGGTGTTGGGCACGGGCCGCGCGGCCACGGCCGGGCCGGCCGCGGTCCGGTAGGCGGCCAGGTCGGAAGTGAAGGTCCAGGTCATGGCTCATCCTGCCGCGGCCGTGCCGCCGCGCGCACCGGCATTTCCCGTGAGCAGCGCGCCCGGCAGCGGCGCTCGGAGCACGCGGTCCGGCCTACAGCTCCACGAACTCCGCCCCGATGTCCCGCAGCCGGGCGTGGAGTTCGGCGAAGACGGCCGCCGACCGGTCGCCCGGCCAGCCCGCCGGGAGCAGCTCGCGCGGCAGGCCCGGGTCGGCGTACGGCAGGCGGCGCCAGCTGTCCAGTGCGAGGAGGTAGCCGCGGTAGGCATCCTCCGGTGTCGGCCGCGGGCCCGACTGGAGGGCGCGCAGGGCCGGTTCGTGCAGATCGAGGAACTCCTCGTGCTGCTTGGCCAGCGAGGCCAGGTCCCACCAGCGGGCCACCGCCTCGGCGGCCGGGGCGAAGCCGAGGTGACTGCCGCGGAACAGCTCCACGTACGGCGTCAGGCGCAGCCGCTCCAGCGTGTGCGCGGTCTCCTCCGCCAGCCGGGCGGGGGCGATCCACACGCCCGGCGCCACCGCCCCGAAGCCGAGGCCGGCCAGCCGGGAGCGCAGCAGGTGCCGCTTGGCCCGCTCCTGCTCGGGTACGGAGAAGACCGCCACCAGCCATGCGTCCGACGGCTGCGGGCCGCCGTAGATGCGGCGGTCGCCGTCGTCCAGCAGCCGGCGCGCCTCTGCGGAGAGCCCGTACGCCGCCGAGCCGTCCGCGGCGCGCGCCGGCAGCAGGAAGCCGCGCCGCTTGAGCCGGGACACCGAGGAGCGGACCGACGGGGCGTCGACTCCGGCCGCGCCCAGCAGGCGTACCAGCGCGGACACCGGGACCGGGCCCTCGAAGGCCCGCCCGTAGGCTCCGTAGAACGTGACGATCAGGGATCGCGGAGTGTGCTGCTCGACCACGGCTTCACTCTAGGGGGTGTCCCGGCGGTCGGGCCCGGATCCTTGATCGCGCAGCCGGAAGCGCTGGAGCTTGCCCGTGGCGGTCCGGGGGAGCGCGGGCAGGAAGACGAAGGAGCGCGGGCACTTGTGCGGGGCCAGTTCCGCCCGCATGAAGGTGCGCAGGGCGTCCTCCGTCAGGACGGCCCCTTCACGGGGGACGGTGTACGCCACGACGATCTGCCCGCGTCGTTCGTCCGGGCGGCCCACGACCGCGGCCTCCACCACGTCCGGGTGGCGCAGCAGGGCCTCCTCCACCTCCGGGCCGGCGATGTTGTAGCCCGCGGAGATGATCATGTCGTCGGCCCGGGCGACGTAGCGGAAGTAGCCGTCCGGGTCGCGCACGTAGGTGTCGCCGGTCAGGTTCCAGCCGTCCCGCACGTACTCCGCCTGCCGGGGATCGGCCAGATAGCGGCAGCCCACCGGGCCGCGCACGGCCAGCAGCCCCGGCTCGCCGTCCGGGACCGGACGTCCGGACCGGTCCACGACGCGCGCCTGCCAGCCGGGCACCACCCGGCCGGTCGTGCCGGGGCGGATGTCCTCGTCGGCGGCGGAGATGAAGATGTGCAGCAGCTCGGTCGCCCCGATGCCGTTGATCACGCGCAGACCGGTGCGCTCGTACCAGGCCTTCCAGGTGGCCGCGGGCAGGTTCTCCCCGGCCGAGACGCAGCGGCGCAGTGCGGACAGGTCGTACATGCCCACGTCGTACGGGCCGAGGGCGTCCAGCATCGTCCGGTAGGCGGTGGGCGCGGTGAACAGCACCGTCACCCGGTGCTCCGCGAGCGCGGGCAGCAGCCGGCGCGGCACCGCGTCCTCCAGCAGCAGCGCGCAGGCGCCGGCGCGCAGCGGGAAGACGACGAGTCCGCCCAGGCCGAAGGTGAAGCCGAGGGGCGGGCTGCCCGCGAACACGTCGTCGGGGCGGGGCCGCAGCACATGGCGGGAGAAGGTGTCGGCGACGGCGAGCAGGTCGCGGTGGAAGTGCATGCAGCCCTTGGGCCGCCCGGTGGTGCCGGAGGTGAAAGCGATCAGGGCGACGTCGTCGGCGGAGGTCGCGGCGGCGGGGAAGGGCTTGCCCCGGTGCGCCCGCGCCAGGCGGAGCAGGTCGTCCTCGGCGCCGCCGCCGTAGGCGGTGATCCGCAGCCCCGGCACCTCGGCCTTCACGAGGTCGTCCAGGACGTCCGCGTGGCACAGGGCGTGCCGCACCTGGGCCATCTCGCACACGGTAGCCAGCTCCTGCGCGCGCTGCTGGGGCAGCACGGTGACGGCCACCGCGCCCGCCTTCATGACCGCGAGCCAGCAGGCGGCGAGCCAGGGGCCGGTGGGGCCGCGCAGGAGCACCCGGTTGCCGGGGACGACGCCGAGGTCGCAGGTCAGCACGTGGGCGAGGCCGTCCACGCGGTCGCGCAGCCCGCCGTACGTCCACACCTCGCCGGCGCCGTCGCGGAGGGCCGGACGGTCGGCGCCCTCGGGGCCGAACCGGGCGATGGTCGCGTCGAGCAGCTCGGCCCCGCAGTTCAGCCGGTCCGGATAGGCCAGTTCGGGCAGATCGAAGAGGAGCTCCGGCCAGGCCTGCGCGGGTGGCAGATGGTCGCGCGCGAAGGTGTCGACGTGAGCGGAAGGCTTGAGGTCCAAGGCGGGTTCGCCCCCCTTGCAGCGGTCCGGAGTGGGGTGGGGCCGGCCGTGCGGTCGTTTCTCCCGGCGACCGCCGGGAGGTACTCCAAGGAGCGTATCGTGATGGTGACGGCAGTCAACAGGACGCGATAGAAGCGGGGGCATTCGGATGACCGGATTCGCGCTCGGGGCGGACCAGGAGGAGTGGTGCGCGCGGTGGCGCGCACTGGCGGCGGAGCGACTGAGGCCGCTGGCGGAGAAGGGGGAGCCGGGCAGGGTCAACCGGCCCCTGCTGGCGGCGCTGGGTGAGCTGGGCCTGCTGGAGCGGGTGTTCTCCGCGGGTGCGCTGGAGCTGTGCCTGCTGCGGGAGTCCCTCGCCTACGGCTGTACGGAGGCAGAGACCGCGCTGGCCCTCCAGGGCCTGGGGGCGCACCCGGTCCTGCGGTCGGGCACCGAGGCGCAGAAGGAGCGGTGGCTGCCCGCGGTACGGGCCGGGCGGGCCGTGGCGGCCTTCGCGCTGAGCGAGCCGGGGGCGGGTTCGGACGCGGCGGCGCTGGCGCTGGCCGCGGTTCCGGACGCGGCGGCCGGGCGCGGCGGCTGGCGGCTGACCGGTGAGAAGTGCTGGATCTCCAACGCCCCCGAAGCGGATTTCTACACCGTGTTCGCCCGGACGGGTGAAGGGCCGGGGGCGAAGGGGGTGTCGGCCTTCCTGGTCCCCGCGGACCGCGAGGGTCTCGGCGGGGAGCCGCTGGACATGCTCTCCCCGCATCCCATCGGGTCCCTGAGCTTCGACGGGGTTCCGGTGGGACGGCAGGACCTGCTCGGCGAGCCGGGGCGGGGTTTCCGCGTCGCCATGGACACCCTGAACCTCTTCCGGCCCAGCGTCGGCGCGTTCGCGGTGGGCATGGCCCGGGCCGCGCTGGACGCGACCCTCGCACACACGGCCGGGCGGACCGCGTTCGGCGGAACGCTGAGCGACCTCCAGGCGGTGGCGCACCGGGTGGCCGAGATGGCCACCCGCACCGAGGCGGCCCGGCTGCTTGTCTACGCGGCGGCCGGTGCCTGCGACCGGGGCGGGGCGGACGTGCCGCGGCAGGTGGCGATGGCGAAGCTGCTGGCCACGGAGACGGCGCAGTACGTCGTGGACCACGCGGTCCAGCTGCACGGCGCGGTCGCCCTGCGTCGGGGGCACCTGCTGGAACACCTCTACCGGGAGGTGCGGGCACCGCGGATCTACGAGGGGGCGAGCGAGGTGCAGCGCACGATCATCGCGAAGGAGCTGTACGGGGCGCTGGGCGCGGAGGTGGCCGGGCGATGAGCCTCGACCGGATCAACCCGGCGGAACTCTCGCCGGCCACGGGCTTCTCCCACGCGGTGGCGGCCACGGGCTCGCGGCTGGTGTTTCTGGCGGGGCAGACCGCGCTGGACGGCGCGGGCAAGGTGGTGGGGGAGACCCTTCCGGAGCAGTTCGAGACGGCGCTGGCCAACCTCCTGTCGGCCCTGGCCGCGGCCGGCGGAGCCCCGGCGGACCTGGCCCGGGTGACGGTGTACGCGGTCGACGTGGCCGCGTACCGCAGCCACGCGGCCGAACTGGGCCGCATCTGGCGGCGGGCGGCGGGCCGTGACTATCCGGCGATGGCCGTCATCGGCGTGGTCCGCCTCTGGGACGACCAGGCCCTGGTCGAACTCGACGGCACGGCGGTCCTCCCGTAGCGGCGTTCCCGATCGTGTCCCTGCGGGGTGCGGGGACGCGGCGGCGGGACGACGGGACGGTGCTCTGCCGTCGGCCGCCCCGGCCCGGCGGTCCAGCCCCGCATGCCGCACGTCCCGCCGGGAACGGCACCGAATCGCTCGGCGCCGGCTGTCGACGGGCCATCGAGGTGACGGTCGGTGGGCCCAGCTGGTTCAGGCGTGGCCGTCCTCCAGGAGGCCGGACATCCACTCCTCGATGCCGGCGACCGTGCGCGGCAGTGCGCCCGACATCAGCCGGGCGCCGTCCGCCGTGATCACCAGGTCGTCCTCGATGCGGACGCCGATGCCCCGCAGCGGTGCGGGGAGGGTCTCGTCGTCGGGCTGGAGGTACAGGCCCGGCTCGACCGTCAGGACCTGGCCCTCCTCCAGGACTCCGTCCAGGTACGTCTCGGCCCGGGCCTTCGCGCAGTCGTGCACGTCGAGCCCCAGCATGTGGCCGCTGCTGCACAGGGTGTACCGCCGGTGGAGGTCGCCCTCGGCGTTCTTCAGGACGCCCCACTCGGCCAGGCCTTCGGCGATCACCCGCATCCCGGCGCGGTGGAAGTCCCCGAAGCGCGCCCCGGGGCGCAGTGCCGCGATGCCCGCCTCCTGGGCGGCCAGCACCAGTTCGTAGACCTGCCGCTGGACGGGTGAGAAGCGGCCCGACAGCGGGAGGGTGCGGGTGATGTCCGCGGTGTAGAGGGTGTCCGTCTCCACGCCCGCGTCCAGGAGGAGCAGTTCGCTCCCGTCCAGCCGGCCGTCGTTGCGGATCCAGTGCAGGGTGCACGCGTGGGCGCCCGACGCGGCGATCGTCTCGTAGCCGGTGCCGTTGCCCTCGGCCCGGGCGCGCAGGCCGAAGACCCCCTCGATCCACCGTTCCCCGCGCGGGTGCGCCAGGGCCTGCGGCAGGGACCGTACGACGTCCTCGAATCCCGCCGTCGTGTGGTCGACGGCCAGTTGCAGCTGCTCTACCTCCCAAGCGTCCTTGACCAGGCGCAGTTCCGACAGTGCCGCGGCGAGTTCCGGGTCGGTGGCCGCGTTGCGGCCTTCCGGCGGGCCGAGCGGATCGAGGCGTGTGCAGCGGATCCCGGTCAGGCGCTCCGCCTCGGCGAGGTCCGGACGGCGCCCCACCCAGAACTCCCCGTACCGGCGGTCCCGGTAGAACTCCCCGTCCCCGTCGGCTCGCGGCGAGCGAGGTCGCAGGTGGAGCACGGCCTCGTGCGCGTGTGGACCCGACGGCTCCATGACCAGTACGTGCCCCGCCTGGTCCTCCCCGGTGAGGCCGGTCAGCCAGGCGTACGCGCTGTGCGGGCGGAAGCGGTGGTCGCAGTCGTTGGAGCGGACCGTCAGCTCGCCCGCGGGGACGATCAGCCGCTCGCCCGGGAAGCGGGCCGAAAGCCGCGCCCGGCGGGCCGGGGTGACGTCGTGTGCCGCGACCCGCGCGGAGGGAGGGAGTGGGGAGGGTGCCCAGCCGCCCGCCATGAACCGGGACAACTCCGGTGACACCGGACGGTCGTGGCTGCCCGTGTTGAGGTGGGCGGGGGATTCGGTCACGGGGGCTCCTTCATGGAAGACGCGAACTGGTGGGCGCATAGGTCTTGTCAGTGCAATTTCACATTACTATGTTACAGCTCACACCGCGGCACGTTAATCCCCGTCAAACGCCGCGTGACGCAGGGCAGTTCACGCACCACCCCCCACCTCACCCTCTCCGAACAGGAGTTCTCGGTGCTCAAGCACAGAGCTGTGCGCTCTTCCCTCCTCGCCTCCGCCATTGCGGTGACCCTCCTCGCCACCGCGGCGCAGGGCACCACGCAGGCCGCCGAGTCCGCGGCCCCCGCCGCCTTCACGGGCGCTCAGGCCGCCGCAACCGCCGCCGCGGCCCCCGGCCCCACGGGGAACCCCTTCGACGAGGTCGACCGCTTCGCCGAGGCCAAGGACAACGCCCCCGCCCCCGCCCCGGCCCCGGGCGGGCTGAACCTCTCCGGCCAGGTGCCCGGCGCGGCCCCCGCCGGCGGGTCGGTCCAGGAGCTGGAGAAGCGGGGCAAGGCGGCCGCGTTGTCACCCACCGCGAAGAGCGTCGCCGCAGGCGTCCCCTGCACCCTCGACGGGATCACGAACCTCACGCCCGAGCAGTTCGCCGACTTCCTCGCCGACCAGGCGGTCCTGGCCGACGGCTGCCTGCGCGGACTGATCTGGACCTGGGACGCCCGCCTGGCCCCGGTCATGTCGGACGCGCACGTCCAGGCCGTGTCCCGCCGGATATCCGCCCTGGCCGCCGCCCACGACGGCCGCAACTCCTCCCACCTGGAGGAGATGTTCACGTACCTGCACGCCGTCGCCTACCACGACTTCTCACGCGACGAGATCGATATCACCGACGCCCCGACGGTCGCCGCGATACGCGAGGCCATCGACGCCTTCGGAGGCGCGGCGCGGACCTTCGACGTCACTCCCACCAACGCCCGCACCCTGCGCGAGGCCCTCTATGCCGCCGGCCCCGGCCTGCGCCAGCACCAGCTCGGCCTGGTGCGAAAGGTCCTGGCCACCATGGACCCGGCCCACCCGGCCACCCACCTGGACCCCGCGTGGGCGGGCGCCGTGCTCGCCGCGCTCTCCACCAACTACCTCGGCGTCTACCCGGGCAACCAGGACACCGCCTTCCACGCGGCCGTGGCCGCCGACCCCGCCTACCGTGCCGCCTTCAAGGCCTTCTCCGGCTACACGCACCTCAAGGGCACGGCCAACGCCTGGGTGGTGCGCGACGCGCTCAGCGAGTACGCCCGCTTCGGCCAGGTCGAGGGCCTGCGCGACCCGATCGTCGCCGACCTCGGCGCGATGCTCGGCTCCCTGAAGGCCGGCTTCGGCGACGGCAGCGAGCCGTGGGCCAAGGTCGTCTCCTGGCTCAACTTCTACGAGGCATGCACGCCGTACGGGGTGTGCCGGGAGGACATCGAGAAGCAGCTGTTCCCCTACACCTACACCTACGACAACGGCGCCATCAAGGTCCGCACCGGCCTCGACCGGGCCACCGTCGACCAGCTCTACTACGCCAGCAAGCAGGTCAAGGCCCAGTACCACCGCGTCCTGGGGACCGACCAGCCGCTCGCGGGCGACCCCAACGCCACCCTGAACATCGTGCTCTACGGCTCCCGCGCCGACTACGTGAACTACCACCCGATCCTGACCGGCTACGACACCAACAACGGCGGCATCTACATCGAGAACGGCGCCACCTTCTACACCTACCAGCGCCGCGTCCCGCAGGACTCCTCCCTCACCCTTGAGGAGCTCTTCCGCCACGAGTACACGCACTACCTCAACGGCCGCTTCGCCGTCCCCGGCTTCTTCGGCCAGGGCCCCTGGTACGAGAGCGACCGCACGACCGCCATGGACGAGGGCACGGCCGAGTTCTTCGACGGCGCCACCCGCGACAACGGCATCGCCGTCCGCAAGTCCCTGGTGAAGAGCATCATCAGCGACACGGCCGGCGGTGGCCCGCGCATGACCGTCGAGCAGCTGCTGAACGCCACCTACGCCGGCGACGGCTTCCGCTTCTACAGCTACGCCGGCACCTTCTTCGAGTTCCTGTGGACCGAGAAGCCCTCGCTGTTGCGCGAGATGTACACCCACCTGCGCGCCGACGACGTCGCGGCGTACGACGCCTGGCGCCACCGGATGGGGGCCGACACCTACCTCCAGCGCGACTACGACCGCTTCCTGGACGCACAGATCGCCAAGGTCGATCAGCTCTTCGTGCCGAACACCTCCTTCACCCCCAACGATCAGCTGCGCGACTCGGCGCTCGCCTCGGTGAAGTCGTCCTTCGCCGCGGCCACCTACAACACCCCGGACTGCGTGGAGAACGGCGACCCGGGCAAGCGCCGCTTCACCTGCACGGGCCGGATCACCGCGAACCTGAAGAACTGGCGCAGCGACGACCAGAACTTCAAGGACATGTCGGAGACGGTCGACTACTTCATCCTCGACCGGGCGGGCGCCGCCTCCAACAACCTCGCCGACATGAACTGCTCCTTCGGTCCGCCGGAGATCTGGAGCAACAAGGTCGCCGCGACGTCGAGCTACAGCTGTGAGGGGCCGCTGCGCAGCTGACGGGTACCGGACCGGTCCCGCGCCCGAGGAGGGCGCGGGGCGGTCTGGGCAGGCACTAAAGAATGTGACATATTACTGTCGTGCTCAAGAGACATCCTCTGGACGTCGTGATCATCGGTGCCGGCGTCGTCGGAGCGGCCTGCGCCTATTACGCGGCCCGCGCCGGACTCTCCGTGGCCGTCGTCGACCGCGGTCCCGTCGCGGGCGGCACCACCGGCGCCGGCGAAGGCAACCTGCTCGTCTCCGACAAGGAGGCGGGCCCCGAACGCGACCTCGCCCTGCTCTCCGCGCGGTTGTGGACGCAACTGGCCGAGGTCCTCCCGCGGGAGGTCGAGTACGAGCCCAAGGGCGGGCTCGTCGTCGCCCCGGACGAGGCCACCGTGAAGGCCCTGCGGAGCTTCGCCGAGGGCCAGCGCGCGGCCGGGGTCGACGCGGTCGAGGTCCCCGCGCACGCCCTGCACGACCTGGAGCCCCACCTGGCCCCGGACCTGGCAGGGGGATTCCACTACCCGCAGGACGCGCAGGTCCAGCCGGCGCAGGCCGCGGCCCGGCTGCTGGCCGCCTCGGGCGCCGCGGCGTACCTCGGCGAGGAGGTGACGGAGGTCCTGCTGGACCGGGGCGTCGTGCGAGGCGTCCGCACCCCCCGCCGCGAACTCCGGGCCCCCGCCGTGGTGAATGCGGCCGGCACCTGGGGCGGGCACATCGCCTCGCTGGCCGGCACCGACCTGCCCGTCCTCCCGCGCCGCGGCTTCGTCCTGGTGACCGAACCGCTGCCGCGAGTGGTCCGGCACAAGGTCTACGCGGCCGACTACATCGCGGACGTCGCCAGCGGCTCCGCCGCCCTGCAGTCCTCGGCCGTGGTGGAGGGCACCCCCTCGGGACCGGTCCTGATCGGCGCCACCCGTGAGCGGGTCGGCTTCGACCGGAGCCTGTCGACCGAGGCGCTGCGCCGGCTGGCCTCCCAGGCCGCGGAGCTCTTCCCCGTCCTGTCCGGCGTGCGGGTCCTGCGCACCTACCACGGCTTCCGCCCCTACCTGCCCGACCACCTCCCGGCGATCGGCCCGGACCCCCGCCGCCCCGGACTGCTGCACGCCTGCGGCCACGAGGGCGCCGGCATCGGCCTGGCCCCGGCCACCGGGCTGATGATCGCCGCCGCGCTGACGGGGGCCGAACCCCCGCTGCCCGCCCACCCCTTCCGCCCGGACCGCTTCGGCGCCGGCCCGATCCCCGCCGACACCCCCGAGGAGCACTCCTGATGCGCAGCCCCCGCTCGCTGGTCGGCGGCAGCCCGGCGGCCGCGTACGAGATCACCTTCGACGGCCGTGAACTGCCCGCCCTGCCCGGCCAGAGCGTCGCCGCGGTGCTCTGGGCCGCCGGGATCCTCGCCTGGCGCACCACCCGGGAGGGCGGCGCGCCGCGCGGCGCCTTCTGTGGGATCGGCAGCTGCTACGACTGCCTCGTCACCGTCAACGGCCGCCCGAACCAGCGCGCCTGCCTGGTCCCCGCCCGGCCCGGCGACGCCGTCACCACCCAGGAGGGAACCGGCCATGCCGACCTCGCCGTCTGACCCCGCCGAGCCGCCCCGCGCCGTGGGCCGGCCCGGATCCGCACAGCCGTCTGCGTCCGCCGGTCCGTCCCGGCCCCCGGAGCCGTCCGCACAGCCGTCTGCGTCCGCCGGGTCCGCCGGGTCCGCCGGGTCCGCCGCGTCCGGCGCGCCGGGCGGTGCCGAGCAGGTCGACCTGGCCGTGGTCGGGGCCGGGCCGGCCGGACTGGCCGCGGCCGTCACCGCCGCCGGGCTCGGACTCCGAGTGGCCCTCCTCGACGCGGGCGACGCCCCCGGCGGGCAGTACTACCGCCACCCCGCACCGGGCCTCGGTGCCGCCCGCCCCGAGGCCCTGCACCACGGCTGGGCCGAGTTCGCGGCCCGCGCGGCCGCCCTGCGCGCCCACGAGTCGGCCGGCCGGATCGTCTACCTGCCGCTCCATCACGTGTGGACGGTGGCACCGCGAGAGGACGGCTGGACCCTGCACGCCGTCGCCGGCCACGCCCCCGACGAGCGGGCCGCGGCGGTCGCGGCCCGCGCCGTGCTCGTCGCCACCGGCGCCTACGAGCGCCAACTGCCCTTCCCCGGCTGGACGCTGCCCGGAGTGGTCGGGGCCGGTGGGGCGCAGGCCATGCTCAAGGGCGGACTGGTGCTGCCGGGCCGGCGCGTGGTGGTCGCCGGCAGTGGTCCGCTCCTGCTCGCGGTGGCCGGGTCCCTCGCCGCCGCCGGAGCCGCCGTGCCCGCCGTGGTGGAGGCCGCCGCCTACACCGCGTACGCGGGTCAGGTGCCCGCGCTGCTGCGCAATCCCGGCAAGCTCGTCGAGGCCGCCGCCTACGGGGGAGCCCTGGCCCGTGGCCACGTCCGGCTGCTGACCCGGCACGCCGTCACGCAGGCCCACGGCACCGGCCGGATCGAGGCCGTCACCGTGTCCCGACTCGACCGCGACTGGCGTCCGCTGCCCGGCACCGCCCGCCGGATCCCCTGTGACGCGCTCGCCGTCGGCCACGGGCTCGTGCCCCAGCTCGAACTCGCCACCGGACTCGGGTGCGCCACCCGGACCGGCCTCGACGGCACCGTCGCCCTGGAGGTCGACGCCGGGCAGCGCACCTCGGTCCCCGGCATCTGGTCCGCGGGGGAGACCGGCGGCATCGGCGGTGCCCAGCTGGCCCTGGCCGAAGGCGAGCTGGCCGCGCACTCCGTCGCGGCGGCGCTGCGCCCGGGGCGGCCGGCCCCGGGCGACGGGGCCCGCCTGACCCGCCTCGCCCGCCGCCGCGACCGGCTGCGCGCCTTCGCCGACGCGATGGCCGCGGCCCACCGGCCGGGCGCGGGCTGGACCGGCTGGCTCCGGGACGATGCCGTGGTGTGCCGCTGCGAGGAGGTCCCGGCCGGCCGGATCCGCGAGGCGGCCGGTGACCTCGGGGCGCGGGACGCCCGTACGGTCAAACTCCTCACCCGGGCCGGCATGGGTTGGTGCCAGGGCCGCATGTGCGGTCCGGCCGTCGCCGCCCTGGCCGGAGCGGAACCCGCCGCGGACCGCCGTCCCCTCTCCTGTCCGGTCCCGCTGCGCGACCTCGCCGGACTTCCCGCCACCGACCGCTGATCGGGGGTGGCGTGGCCCTTGTGGCCGCACCGCACCCACTAGTAAAATGTCACACACCACACGAGGGAGCCTCTCATGACCCACGCGCACACCCCCGCGCCCCGCACCCGTCCCTGGCACGGAATCATGGTCGCTACCGCGCTCCCCCTGCGCGAGGACCTCACCGTCGACTACGACGCCTACGCCGAGCACGTGGCCTGGCTGATCGAGGGAGGCTGCGACGGCGTGGTCCCCAACGGCTCCCTCGGGGAGTACCAGACCCTCACCGACGAGGAGCGGGCGCGCGTCGTGCGTACCGCCGTCGAGGCCGCCGGCGACGGCGCCCGCGTGATGCCCGGCGTCGCCGCCTACGGCAGCGCCGAGGCCCGCCGCTGGGCCGAGCAGGCCGCCGAGGTCGGCGCCGGCTCCGTGCTCCTGCTGCCGCCCAACGCCTTCCGCGCGGACGAGGAGACCGTACGCGCCCACTACGCCGAGGTCGCCCGCGCCGGGCTGCCCGTGGTCGCGTACAACAACCCCATCGACACCAAGGTGGACCTGGTCCCCTCCCTGCTCGCGCGGTTGCACGCCGACGGATCCATCGTCGCCGTCAAGGAGTTCAGCGGTGACGTGCGCCGCGCCTACGAGATCGCGGAACTCGCCCCGGGCCTCGACCTGCTCATCGGCGCCGACGACGTCCTCCTCGAACTCGCGCTCGCGGGCGCGGTCGGCTGGATCGCCGGCTACCCCAACGCCCTGCCGCGCTCCTGCGCCACCCTCTACCGGGCCGCCGTCGCCGGAGACCTGGAGACCGCCCTGCCGCTCTACAAGTCCCTGCACTCCCTGCTGCGCTGGGACTCCAAGACCGAGTTCGTCCAGGCCATCAAGCTCTCCATGGACCTGGCAGGCCGCCCCGGCGGCGCCACCCGCCCGCCGCGCTTCCCGCTCACCGGCGACACCGAGGCCGCCGTCCGCGCCGCCACCGAGAAGGCCCTCGCCGAGGGACTGAACTAACCAGCAGGAGGGGACCCCTGATGCGCACGCGCCACGTCTACCACGCGGTGGACTCACACACCGAGGGCATGCCGACCCGGGTCGTCACCGGGGGAGTCGGAGTGGTCCCCGGCGCCACCATGGCGGAGAAGCGGCTCCACTTCATCGAGCACATGGACCACGTACGGACCCTGCTGATGTACGAGCCGCGCGGGCACTCCGCCATGAGCGGCGCCATCCTGCAGCCCCCGACCCGCCCCGACGCCGACTACGGCGTGCTCTACATCGAGGTGTCGGGCCTGCTGCCCATGTGCGGGCACGCCACCATCGGAGTGGCCACCGTCCTGGTCGAGACCGGCATGGTGCCCGTCGTCGAACCGGTCACCACCGTCCGGCTCGACACCCCGGCCGGACTGGTGAGCGTCGACGTGCGGGTGGAGGACGGCGCGGCCACCGCCGTCACCCTCACCAACGTCCCCTCCTTCAGTGTCGGACTCGACCTCAAGGCCGACGTGCCCGGCCACGGCACGGTCACCTACGACCTCGCCTACGGCGGCAACTTCTACGCCTTCGTCGAACTCGACTCCCTCGGGCTGCCCTTCGACCGCACCCGCAAGGACGACCTGCTCGCCGCCGGGCTGGCCGTCATGGACGCCATCAACGCGGGCCCCGACCGGCCCGCCCACCCCGAGAACCCCTCCATCGCCGGCGTCAAGCACGTCTACCTCGCCGCTCCCGGCTCCGACGCCCGCCGCTCCCGGCACGCCATGGCCATCCATCCGGGATGGTTCGACCGCTCGCCTTGCGGTACGGGCACCAGCGCGAGGATGGCCCAGCTGCACGCCCGGGGACTCCTCGCGCTCGGTTCCGACTTCGTCAACGAGTCCTTCATCGGCACCGAGTTCACCGGCCGGCTGGTCGCGGACACCACCGTCGGCGGACTGCCCGCCGTGGTGCCGACCGTGACCGGTCGGGCCTGGATCACCGGTACCGCCCAGTACTTCCTCGACCCGTCCGACCCCTTCCCCGGAGGCTTCCTGCTGTGATCAGCGTCCGAACGGTGGACTACCACACCGCCGGCGAGCCCTTCCGGATCGTCGACACCGCAGGCGAGGGCATGCCGCCCGTGCCGGGGGACACCGTCGCCGAGCGCTGTGCCACCGCCATCGGCCCCGGCGGATCGGGCACCGCGCCGCGCCGGGGCGCGCTGGACGACGTACGGCGGCTGCTGGTCCAGGAGCCGCGCGGCCACGCCGGGATGTACGGCGGGTTCGTGGTTCCCGCCGACGACGACGGGGCCCACTTCGGTGTCCTGTTCTGGCACAAGGACGGCTACTCCACGGCATGCGGCCACGGCACCATGGCCCTCGGGGCCTGGGCGGTGGACAGCGGCCGGGTCCCCGCCCCGGACGACGGGGACGCCCCGGTGCGGATCGACGTACCGTCCGGGCGGGTGACCGCCACCGTCCACCGCGGCGGGGGACGCACCACCGGGGTCACCTTCCGCAACGTCCCGGCCCGGGTGAGCGCCCGGAAGGTGCCCGTGGCGACCTCGGTGGGACTGGCGGAGGCGGACATCGCGCACGCCGGCGCCTGCTACGCCTCCGTCCGGGCGCGCGATCTCGGCCTGGAGGTCTCGCGCGCCGCGCTGCCCGCGCTGGTGCGCGCCGGGCAGGAGATCCGGGCCGCCCTCGCCGGCCATCCCGCCACCTGGCACCCCGACGGCCCGCTGCTGTCCGGGGTCTACGGCGTGATCCTCCACGAGGACCTGCCCGACACACCGTTCGGGCCGCACCAGCGCAACGTGACCGTCTTCGCCGACGGGCAGGTCGACCGCTCGCCCTGCGGCTCCGGCACCTCGACGCGGGTCGCCCTGCTCGCCGAGGACGGACGGCTCGGCCCGGGCGAGGACCTGTTGAGCGAGTCCGTCACCGGCACCGTGTTCACCGGCCGGATGCTGGACGGCGGGGTCACCGAGGTGACCGGCAGCGCCTACCGCACGGGTGAACACGCCTTCTGCGTCGACCCGCACGACGCCCTCGGCGCCGGGTTCCTGCTGTGACGGGGGAAGCCGGGACACCCCAGCTGGACGCCGGGGCCATGGCCGCGCTGCTCGGCCCGGCCGCGGCGGCCGACGCCCTGGCCGCCGCCCTGCGCGGCGGCCTCGACCCGGAGAGCTGCCCCCCCGCGCTCCGCGATCGCCGTCCCCGGCGACGGTGAACTGCTGCTGATGCCGGCCGCGTCCGGCGCCTACGCCGGGGTGAAGATCGCCGGTGTCGCGCCCGGGAACCCGGCCCGCGGGCTGCCCCGCATCACCGGCTCCTACTTCCTGCTGGACGGTCCCACCCTGCGCCCGCTGGCCCTGCTCGACGGCGCGGCCCTGACCGCCCTGCGCACACCGGCGGTCTCGGCGCTCGCGCTGCGCCACCTGGCGCCGGCCGGGCGCCCGCTGCGCGTGGTGCTGTTCGGCTCCGGCCCGCAGGCGTACGGCCACCTCGAAGCCGTCCTCGCCGAGCGGGTGGTGGAGTGCGTGGTGGTGGTCGCTCGGAACGGGGAGCGGGCCGAACGGCTTGCGGCGCACGCCCGCACTCTGGGTCCGCCCGCCCGGACCGGCACCCCCGGGGACGTGGCCGACGCCGACCTCGTCGTCTGCTGCACCACGGCCCGCGAACCGCTCTTCGATGGGCGGCTCGTGCGGCCGGACGCGGTGGTCGTGGCGGTCGGGTCGCACGAGCCGACCGCCCGGGAGACCGACACCGCCCTCGTGCGACGCGCGGCGGTGTACGTGGAGTCGCGGGCGGCCGCGCTGCGAGAGGCGGGTGATTTGCTCGTCCCGGAGGCGGAGGGGGCCATCGGGCCGGGGCACATCACCGGCACGCTCGCGGACCTGGTCGCCGGACAGCTGCCGGTCGGCGGGGAGCGGGGTTGTCCACAGCTCTTCAAGAGTGTGGGCATGGCCTGGGAAGATCTTGCCGTGGCGGTCGCGCTCTACGAGGCCGCTGGAGTGTGAGCAGCGCAACGTGACATTGTACGCTGTTGCCCTGCTCATCGGCAGGTGAAAGGGTCTCGGAGGAAACGCAATGGGTGACCTGAAGCAGCACAGTCTCATCAAGGCCCAGGAACGACTCCGCGACCAGGTCGGGCACGCCCTCCGAGCCGCTCTGATAGCGGGCGAGCTGCGCCCCGGCAGTGTCTACTCCGCCCCCGGCCTCGCGGCCGAACTCGGCGTGTCGGCAACCCCGGTGCGCGAGGCCATGCTCGACCTGGCACGGGAGGGCCTGGTCGAACCGGTCCGCAACAAGGGCTTCCGGATCACCGAGGTCAGCGAGCGCGACCTCGACCAGTACACCGAGCTGCGCACCATGATCGAGGTGCCGACCATCGGCCGGATCACCAAGACGGCCACGGCCGAACAACTGGAGGAACTGCGCCCCGTCGCGGAGGAGATCGTCACCAGCGCCCGCGAACACAACCTCATCGGCTACCTGGAGGCCGACCGCCGCTTCCACCTGACGCTGCTGGGCCTCGCGGGCAACGAACGGCTCGTGGAGACCGTCGGCGACCTGCGCAAGCGCTCCCGCCTCTACGGGCTGACCGGACTGGACGAGGCGGGCAAGCTGGTCTCCTCCGCCGAGGAGCACCTGGAACTGCTGGATCTGATGATCAATGGAGACGCGAAGGCGGCGGAGGCCTGCATGCTGCGCCACCTGGGCCACGTCCGCTCCCTGTGGGCCCAGGGCCGCGACGAACCGGTGGGACGCACTTTGGGTGGCCTGGGCCCGGTGCGCTGACGCCGTGATCCGGTAACGTGCCGCGAGGCCGACGGCCGCTTCGAGGTCCGAAAGGCGGCAGCCGGCCATCGGGGCGGTCGGCCCTCGACCAGATCGGCCGCGGCGGCCCGCGGAGGCCGCCACGGCCGACCGGTCCGAGCGGGCTCCGATGTTCACGAGGTACGCCGCCGGGACGGTCGACCCGATCGGGCGGATGCGCGAGAAGGGCCGTTCCCCAGCGCCGACCGGAGCCGCCCGGCGCATCCGGCCGGGTCGGTCATCGGGCGGCAAAGTCCCTCTCCCCGCCCGTGACCGGGCTCCGGCCGAAGCGTTTGCCCCCACGTGACGCTCGACGACCTGTACACCAGCATCGTGGCCGAGGAGATCGAATCCACGGCCGAACCCGAACGACTCCCCCTCCTCACCCGGGCCGAGGCCGACCTCGCCCTCGCCGTGCTCGACGTCGTCGCGGACGGCGCGATGGACGACGAGGTGCGGACCACCGCCCGGGCCCTGCGGTCCCGCCTCGGCCTGCGGCTGTGCACGGAGGGCCCGCACACCGGCTTGACCCCGGGCTGAGTGCGGTGGCCGCGAAGTCCACGGCGCCGGCGTCGAGGGGGCGGGCCGGGGGGCACCCGGACCGCCGCCCCCCGGCCCCACCGACCACCGACCCGACCGGTGGTCCCACCCGTCCGCCGCCTCTTCGCGCAGCACGCGACCCCGGCAGCCCGCCACGGCCCGGACGGCCTGACGTCGGCCGCCACCCTCACCAACGGCAGGCGCACGCGGGCCTATCGGCCGCAACGGACTGGCGGAGCTCGGACACGGCTGCATAACGGCAGGCCCAACCCCTTGTCAGTGCAATTTCACATTACTATGTTACCGGTCACATCGTAGAGCCGCTGAGCGTGCCCTTCCCTGGAGTGACCCATGACCAAGCGCACCCAACTCGCCCTCGCCACCGCCCTGGTGGCCGCACTCGCACTCGGTGCCTCGGGCTGCTCCGGCAGCGGGAAGGGCTCGGCGGGATCCGGTGCCTCGAACCCGGCCGCCGCCAACGACGGCAAGATCCTCGGCGGTACCCCGGTCAGGGGCGGCACCCTCACCGTCCTGTCCAACCAGGACTTCGCCCACCTCGACCCCGCCCGCAACTGGGTCATGCCGACCATGGACTTCGGCACCCGCCTGCTCTACCGCACGCTCGTCACGTTCAAGGCCGAGCCCGGCAAGGCGGGCAGCGAGCTGGTCCCCGACCTCGCCACCGACCTCGGAACCCCCTCCAACGGCGGCCGCACCTGGACCTTCACCCTCAAGGAGGGCGTGAAGTACGAGGACGGCAGCCCGGTCAGGGCCCAGGACGTCAAGTACAACGTCGAGCGCTCCTTCGCCCCCGACCTCACCGGCGGCCCCGACTACGCCGCCCAGTACCTGGCCGGCACCGACGGCTACAAGGGGCCCCTCCAGGGGCAGCACCTCGACTCCGTCAAGACCCCGGACGACCGCACGATCGTCTTCGAACTCAAGCGCCCCGTGGCCGAGTTCTCCGCGACCGCCACCCTGCCGACCTTCGCCCCGGTGCCCCAGTCCCAGGAGAAGGGCACCCAGTACGACGCCCGCCCGTTCTCGTCGGGCCCCTACAAGATCGAGTCGTACGACCGCGACAAGAAGCTCGTCCTCGTCCGCAACGAGCACTGGGACCCGGGCACCGACACCGTCCGCAAGGCCTATCCGGACAAGTTCGTGGTCGTCATGGGCCTCAAGGGCGGCCAGATCGACGACCGGATCATCGCCGGCGAGGGGGCCGACGCCTCCACCGTGCAGTACGCCGACATGCGCCCCGAGAGCGCCCCCAAGGTGCTGCCCAAGCCCGACGTCAAGGCCCGGCTGCTCGCCGAGTCCCAAGGCTGCACCGAGATGCTGCACCTCAACAACTCACGCGCCCCCTTCGACGACCCCAAGGTCCGCCAGGCCATGCAGTACGCCGTCGACAAGGAGGCCGTCGTCACGGCGGGCGGCGGACCCGCCCTCAACGAGATCGCCACTGCCTACCTGCCCCCGGCCCTCTCCGGCGGCAAGCAGGCCGACACCCTGAAGATCCCCCCGGCCGGCGACCCCGCCAAGGCCAAGGAACTGCTCAAGGCCGCGGGCAAGGAGACCCTGAAGGTCTCCCTCTCCGTCTCCACCGGCGACAAGGGCAAGGCCGAGGCCATCCAGCAGGGCCTGTCCCGCGCGGGCATCGAGGTCGTCATCGACACCGTCGACCCCGGCGCCTACTACGACGTCATCGGAGACCTGTCCACCACCCCCGACATGACCCTCACCGGCTGGTGCCCGGACTACCCCTCCGGCTCCACCTGGATCCCCTTCGTCTTCGACGGACGCACCATCAAGCCCAAGGGCAACCAGGGCAACTACAGCCAGTTCCGCGACGAGGAGGTCATCAAGCGCATCGACGAAATCAGCGCCATGGCCGACGCCCAGCAGGCCAACCAAGCCTGGATCGACCTCGACGCGACCCTGATGGCCAAGTCCCCCAACGTCCCGATCCTGCTGGAGCGCAAGCCCCTCCTCGTCGGCACGAACATCGCGGGCGCCTTCGGCCACCCCGTGTGGACCGGCACCATCGACTACGCCACGGTCGGCCTCAAGGACCCCGCGAAGAGCCAGGGCTGAGGAATCCGGAGCCCCCGACCCCATGACCACCACAGCAGCGGCCCGCGCCGCCGCCCCGGACCGGCCCGCGGCGGCGCCCGGCAGCAGTCCCTGGCAGCTCGCCCGCCAGGAGCTCCGCCGCCGCCCCGCCGTCCGCGTCAGCCTCGCCATCGTCGGGCTCTTCGTCCTGATGGCCGCCACCGCGCCCTGGCTGGGCGCGCTCGGCGGCTGGTCCCCGCACGAGTTCGACAAGAATGCCGTCGACCCCTATCTCGGGGGCCAGCCGATCGGCGCCTTCGGCGGGATCGGAACCGAGCACTGGCTCGGCGTGGAACCCGTCACCGGCCGCGACCTGTTCGCCCGGGTCGTCCACGGCGCGCAGGTCTCCCTCCTGATCGCTTTCGCGGCCACCACGATCGTGGTCCTCGCCGGCACCGCCGCCGGGATCGCCGCCGGCTACTTCGGCGGCCGCACCGACGCGGCCCTGTCCCGGCTCATGGACCTGACCATGTCCTTCCCCTCCCTGATCTTCATGATCGCCATGCTGTCCGTGGCCAAGGACGTCAACCGGCTCGTCCTCATGACCGTGGTCATCGGCCTCTTCGGCTGGCCCGGCATCGCCCGGGT
The DNA here is from genome assembly GCF_042742535.1 of Streptomyces sp. NPDC058880. Lineage (NCBI taxonomy): Bacteria > Bacillati > Actinomycetota > Actinomycetes > Kitasatosporales > Streptomycetaceae > Streptomyces > Streptomyces sp. NPDC058880. The sequence continues at coordinate 150,942 of NZ_JBHYMC010000003.1, read as the reverse complement.
GGTCCGCGGCCAGGCCCTCTCCCTCAGACACCGCGAGTACGTCGACGCCGCCCGCGTCGGCGGCGCCGGCCCCTGGCGCATCCTCACCCGCGAGGTCCTGCCGGGCGTGGCGGGCCCCGTCATCGCCTACACCACCCTGCTCATCCCCGGGATGATCAGCACCGAGGCGGCTCTCAGCTATCTCGGCGTCGGCGTCCGCCCGCCCACCCCCTCCTGGGGCCAGATGATCGCCGAGTCCGTCGCCTACTACGAGACCGACCCCATGTACTTCGTCATCCCCAGCGTCTTCCTCTTCCTCGCCGTGCTCGCCTTCACCCTGCTCGGCGACGCGCTGCGCGACATCCTCGACCCGAGGGGAGGGCGCACGTGATCCTCTACCTCGCCCGCCGGCTGCTCGCCCTCGCCGGAGTGCTCCTCGCCATCACGGCCGTCACCTTCCTCATCTTCTACGTCCTGCCCGCGGACCCGGCCGCGGCCGCCTGCGGCAAGACCTGCAGCGCCGAGCGGCTGGCCGACGTACGCGTCCACCTGGGCCTCGACCAGCCCCTGGTCAAGCAGTTCGCCGACTTCCTGACCGGCATCTTCACCGGCCGCACCCTCGGCACCGGCCAGTACGCCGTCACCTGCGACTTCCCCTGCCTGGGCTACTCGTACGAGAGCTCCCTGCCCGTGTGGGACCTGCTCATGGACCGGCTCCCCGTCTCCGCCTCCCTGGCCCTCGGCGCCGCCGTGCTGTGGCTCCTCCTCGGCCTCGGTGCCGGGGTCACCGCCGCCCTGCGCAAGGACACCGCCACCGACAAGGCCCTGATGGTCGGTGCCGTGGCCGCCGCCTCGCTGCCCGTGTACTTCACCGCGGTGATGCTCATCCACGGCGTCATCCGCATCGCCGGACTGCTGCCCTACCCCGCCTACCAACCCTTCACCGACAACCCGCTCGGATGGGCCTCGAACCTGCTCCTGCCCTGGACCGCGCTCGCGCTGCTCTACGCCGCCATGTACGCGCGCCAGAGCCGGGGCTCGATGATCGAGGCGATGGCCGAGCCCTACATCCGCACCGCCCGCGCCAAGGGCCTGCCCGAGCGGACGGTCGTCGTCAAACACGGCCTGCGCTCCGGGATGACGCCGATCCTGACCCTCTTCGGCATCGACCTCGGCGGGCTGCTCGCCGGCGCCGTGATCACCGAGTCGATCTTCGGACTCCCCGGCATCGGACGGCTCTTCTACGGCGCCCTCGTCAGCTCCGACCAGCCCGTGGTCCTCGGCGTCACCCTGCTGGCGGCCTTCTTCATCGTCGTCGCCAACCTCGTCGTCGACCTCCTGTACGCCGTCATCGACCCGAGAGTGAGGTACTGATGGCCGATCCGCTCCTCGAAGTACGCGACCTGCGCGTCACCTTCACCACCCCTCGGGGGACCGTCCGGGCCGTCGACTCCGTCGGCTTCACCGTCGAGGCCGGACGCACCCTCGGCATCGTCGGCGAATCCGGCTCCGGCAAGTCCGTCACCTCGCTCGCCGTCATGGGCCTGCACCGCGGCTCCGTCGAGGTCGGCGGCTCCGTCACGCTCGCCGGACGGCCGCTGATCGGCCTGAGCGAGCGCGAGCTCGGCACCGTGCGCGGCCGCCGGATGGCCATGATCTTCCAGGACCCGCTCTCCAGCCTGCACCCCTATTACACCGTCGGCGAGCAGATCGCCGAACACTTCCGGGTGCACTTCAAGGCTGGACGGGCCGCCGCGCGCAGACGAGCCGTCGACATGCTCGGCGAGGTCGGCATCCCCGAACCGGCGCGCCGGGCGGGGGAGTACCCGCACCAGTACTCCGGCGGCATGCGCCAGCGCGCGATGATCGCCATGGCCCTGGCCTGCGAACCCGACCTGTTGATCGCCGACGAGCCGACCACAGCCCTGGACGTCACCGTGCAGGCGCAGATCCTCGAACTGATCGCGAGGCTCCAGCAGGAGCGCGGACTCGGCGTCGTGATGATCACCCACGACCTGGGCGTCGTCGCCCGCGTCGCCCACGAGGTCCTGGTCATGTACGGCGGACGCGCCGTCGAACAGGCCCCCGTCGAGGCGCTCTTCACCGATCCCGCCCACCCCTACACCCGGGGGCTGCTCGACTCGCTGCCCCGCCTCGACACCGCCGACGACGAACCGCTCCCCTTCATCCCCGGGTCCCCGCCGTCCCTCCTCGCACCCGCGCCCGGCTGCGCCTTCGCGCCGCGCTGCCCCCGGGCGGCCGAACGCTGCACCGGCGAGCGGCCGGATCCGGCTGCGTACGGGGACGGGCCCGGACGGACCGTGGCCTGCCACTTCGCCGGGGCCCCCGCCGCACCAACACAGGAGGCGGCCCGATGACCGGCACCGCGAACGGCAGCACGATGGACGCCACGACCGGTACCACGACCGGTACCACGACCGGGGCGAGCGGCCCGACGGGCGCACCACTGCTGTCCGTACGGGACCTCACCATGACCTTTCCCGGCCGGCGGTCCGCGACCGGGCGCCGGGGGGCGCCCGTGCGCGCCGTCGACGGGGTCTCCTTCGACCTGGCGGCCGGTCGGACCCTGGGCCTGGTGGGGGAGTCGGGCTGTGGGAAGTCCACCACCGGGCGGATGCTCGTGCGGCTGCTGGAGCCCACCTCGGGCCGGATCGTCTTCGAGGGCGAGGACATCAGCCGCCTCTCACAGGGCTCCCTGCGCCCGCTGCGCAAGAACATCCAGATGGTCTTCCAGGATCCGCACTCCTCGCTGAACCCCCGGCAGACCGTGGCCCGGATCATCTCCGAACCACTGCTGGTGCAGGGCTGGAGCGCGGGTGACGCCCGGCGCCGCGCCGCCGACCTGATGGAACTCGTCGGGCTGATCCCCGAGCACATCGACCGCTACCCGCACGAGTTCTCCGGCGGCCAGGCCCAGCGCATCGGCATCGCCCGCTCGCTGGCGACCAGCCCCCGGCTGATCGTCGCCGACGAACCGGTCTCCGCGCTCGACGTCTCCGTCCAGGCGCAGATCGTCAACCTGATGGAGCGCCTGCGCGCCGAACTGGGCCTGGCCTACGTGTTCATCGCGCACGACCTGTCGGTGGTCAAGCGGGTCAGCGACCGGGTCGCCGTCATGTACCTCGGCCGGATCGTCGAGATCGGGGACAAGGCGTCCCTCTACGAGACCCCCCAGCACCCCTACACCCGGGCGCTGTTGTCCGCCGTGCCGCTGCCCGACCCGGCGGCGGAGCGGCGACGGGAGCGGATCGTGCTGCTCGGCGATCCGCCGAGCCCGGCCGCTCCCCCTCCGGGCTGCACCTTCCACCCGCGTTGCCCCAAGGCCCAGGAGATCTGCCGGACGGAGCGCCCGTTGCTGCGTCCTGCCGCCTCGCGAGAGGTGGCGTGCCACTTCCCGGGTGACTGACGGGGATCACGGGAAGCGGGGGACCCGGGGGCCGACACGATCGCCCCCCGGGTCCCCCGACCGCTCCGGTGGAGGCGGCACCGCGGCGGGGCACCCCGGACTTGCGGCCACGGCCGCCCCGCCGCAGGACCGTCAGGCGAGTGCGCGCCGGAAGAAGTCGAGTTCCAACGCCATGATCTTCTCGCGGGTGCCCCCCGGGGTCATGTGGGTCACGCCGGGGAGGGCCAGCAGCTGGTGGGGGCGGCCCGCGTCCGTCAGGGCCTGCGACAGGCGCAGGGTGTGCGACGGGTGGACGTTGTCGTCGGCCAGGCCGGTGACCAGCAGCAGCGGGCGGGTCAGTTTCGGGGCGTCGGGCAGGAGCGAGTCCCGGTCGTAGACCTCCGGGTGGTCCTGGGGCAGGCCCAGGTAGCGCTCGGTGTAGGCGGTGTCGTAGTGCCGGAAGTCGGTCGGCGCGGCCCCGGCGGCCGCGGCGTGGAAGACGTCGGGGCGGCGCAGTACGGCCATCGCCGACAGGTAGCCGCCGTAGGACCAGCCGCGGACGCCGACCCGGCCCAGGTCGAGCTCGCCGTGGCGCGCAGCCAGCGCGTGCAGTGCCGCGACCTGGTCGTCCAGGGTGACCTCGGAGAAGCCGCGGTACATGGCGTGGGTGTGGGAGGGCGAGACGTACGCGGTGCCGCGGTTGTCGACGGTCACCACCGCGAAGCCCTGGTCGGCCCACCACTGCCGGTGCTGCCAGCGGCGCGGGTCGGCGGTGATGTCCTGCGCACCGGGACCGCCGTAACTGTCCATCAGGACGGGCAGCTTCCGCCCGGGGACGTGCCCGCGGGGCAGTACGAGCGCGGTGGGCACGCCGTACTCGGTGACCCGCTCCAGGACCGGGGCCACCCGGTACGGCAGTGGCTGCGACAGGTCGGCCGGGACCAGTTCCCGCCCGTCGGGGGTCCGTACGACGCGCCGCACGCCGTCGGCGTCGGCGGAGGTCAGCAGCAGGAAGCCGGCCGAGGCGGTCGCGCTGTGGACGCCGGGACCGTCGGCGAGCGGGGTCACCTCCCCGGTGGCGGTGTCCAGCAGCAGCACCTGCTGTTCGGCCGGATCGCGCAGTCCGGCCTCGACCAGCAGCCGGCCTTCGTGGACCCCGGCCACCCCGCGGACCTGGACGTCGTCCCCGGTGAGGAGTGCTCCGTCCACGGCGAGGGCCCGGGCGGCCCCGTCGGGGGTGTCGGCCGCGGTCAACATCCGCCCGTCGGGCAGGCGGGCCGGAGTGCCGGGGACCAGCGGGTCCACCCACTGGGGGTGCGTGGTGCGGGACAGCTCCCGGGTGCGGCCGGTGGCCGGGTCGGCGGAGAGCAGCAGCACGGTGCGCTGGAGCCGGTCCTGGACCGTCAGCAGGATCTCCGAGGCCGACTCCCAGCCCGCGTCGGAGACGTAGGGGTAGGTCTCGCAGTCCCACTCGATCCGTACCCGGGTCTCGCCGAGCACCCAGAGCTGCACCTCGGCGTTGGGGCCGCCCGCCTCCGGGTAGGCGAAGTCCTCGGCCGGCAGCTCGGGGTGGGCGGGGTCGGCGAACCACCGTCGCTGGAGGGCGGATTCGTCGACGCGTGCGGCGAGCAGCGTGACTCCGTCGGGCGACCACCAGTGGCCCCGGGAGCGGCCGAGCTCCTCGGCGGCGGCGAATTCGGCCAGGCCCCAGCGGGCTCCGTCGTCGGGGCTGACCCGGCCGCCCGGGGCGACGTACAGGGCGTCGTCGGCGACGTAGGCGGTGCGCGAGCCGTCGGAGTTGGGGCGCGGGTCCAGCGCGGGTCCGGCGGCGGGGATCTCCCTGACGGTCCCGGATCCAGCGCCCGCGGCGGTGACCTCGTAGAGCCTGCCGTACAGCGCGAAGGCGGCGCGGCGCCCGTCGCCGGAGAGGGCGTAGGAGCCGATCCCGGCGGCGACGAGGCGGGTCCGCTCGCGCAGCCGGCGTTCGGCGGTGGGGAGGGTGCCGGGCTCGGGGCACAGGTCGCGCGGATCGGCAAGCCGGATCTCGGCGCCGGTGGCGGTGTCGAGCACCCAGAGGCTGTCGAAGGCGTCGGTGGGTCCGGTCGACCGGAGGAACCAGAGGAGGCGGCCGTCGTCCCCGAAAGACAGTGCCCGCGGGGCGCCGTGGGTGAATCGGGCCGTGCTCGCGGAGAGCCTGAGAAAGTCATCCATGATCGTAGTGTGACATGTGAAATGTCACCACCACTAGGCCGTTCGAGTGGTGGCCCCAGGGGTGCGGGCTTAGCGTCGGGAGGGTGGACCCGAACGCAACGCCGAGCAGCAGACGGACCGACGGCAAGGACGGCGCGGTCCGGGGAGGCGGCAGCACACTCGCCCTGGTCGTCATCGCGTCCTGCCAGCTCATGGTGGTTCTCGACATCACCATCGTGAACATCGCGCTGCCGCACATCCAGACTGCGCTGAACTTCTCGACCGAAAGCCTCTCCTGGGTCGTCAACGCCTACACCCTCGCCTTCGGCGGCCTGCTCCTCCTCGGCGGACGCACCGGCGACATCCTCGGCCGCAAGCGCGTTTTCATCTTCGGCGTGCTGCTCTTCGGCCTGGCCTCGCTCCTTGGTGGACTCGCCCAGAACGAGGGACAGTTGATGGCCGCACGTGCCCTCCAGGGCGTCGGCGGCGCCATCGCCTCGCCGACGGCCCTCGCGCTGATCACCACCACCTTCCGCGAAGGACCCGACCGCAACAAGGCGTTCGGGGTGTTCGCCGGCGTCTCGGCGGCCGGCGGCGCGATCGGACTCCTCGCGGGCGGTGTCCTCGTCGAGTGGCTCGACTGGCGCTGGGTCCTCTTCGTCAACGTCCCCATCGCGCTGGTGATCGCCGTACTGGCCTCCAAGGTCCTGCGCGAGTCCGAACGCCACCCCGGCCACTTCGACTTCGCCGGCGCGCTGCTGTCCACCCTCGGCATGGTCGCGCTCGTCTACGGCTTCATCCGGGCCTCCCAGGAAGGCTGGCGCGACCCGGTGACGCTCGGCTCCTTCGGAGCCGCCGTGGTCCTGCTGACGCTCTTCGTCCTCAACGAGCGGCGGTCGCCACAGCCCATCACCCCGCTGCACATGTTCGCCGACCGCAACCGGGCCGGAACCTACGGGATCATGCTCATGCTCGCCTGCGCGATCTTCGGCATGTTCTTCTTCCTGACCCTCTTCGTCCAGATCGTGCTCGGCTTCAGCCCGATCCAGGCCGGCCTCGCCTTCCTGCCCGTCAGCGCGGTGATCGCGGTGGGTGCGGGCCTCACCGCCAAGCTCCTGCCGAAGTTCGGGCCCAAACCATTCATGGTCGGCGGCGCACTGTCCTCGGCGGCCGGTCTCGCCTGGCTGACGCAAACCGACGTCCACTCCACCTACCTCGGCAGCATCCTCGGCCCGATGCTGCTCTTCGCCCTCGGTATGGGCCTGCAGTTCGTCTCGCTGACGCTGATGGCCCTGTCCAACGTCCCCGACCGAGAGTCGGGAGCGGCATCCGGGCTGCTGAACACGATGCAGCAGGTGGGCGGCTCCCTCGGCCTGTCGATCCTGGTGACCGTGTACGGCACGGCCAGTCGCAACGAGGCCAAGGAACTGGTGCCGGACTTCCTCGCCACGGCCGGCCCCGTACAGAAGGCCTTCTTCGAGCGCACCGGCCAGCTCCCGAAGCCGTGGGGCGACCAGGTGCTCACCTCCGGCATCAGCGCGGCCTTCGTCGTGGCGGCCCTCTTCACCCTGGTCGGTGCGGCGATCGCGGTGTTCGTCATCCAGGTACGCCCTTCCGACCTCGAACGCCTCCAGGGCAACCACAAACCGGCGGCCGACCGCATCTGACGGCCACATCCGGCAGGTTCGGGCGCGGGCGGCTCAGCCGACCGTGACCCCGGTGACGCGGGAGACGAAGCCGTTCAGGTTGGCCTCCATGCGGGCGAGGCGCTCGCCCACGGTCAGCGACTCCTCCTGCCGCCCGCCGCGCAGCTTCGGCTGCCGCTTCCCGCGGACGTACAGGGGGCAGGCCAGGTCCGCGCAGACGTAGGTGCCGACCGTGTTCCCCTCGCGGCCGCGGGCGCCCGCCAGCGGCGCGGCGAGCAGGGTGACCCCGGAGGAGGCGTGACCTGTCAGGCAGATCTGGCACAGGCTGGACTTCACCGCGCTGGTGCGGCCCACCGACGGCACGCGCAGCGAGATCCCCAGCGGGCCCTCCTCCCGGGGCAGCACGAGGTGGGCCCGCAGCGGAGCGCCCGGGTCGACCCAGCCCAGGAAGTCCAGGTCCTCCCAGGGAAGTTCGGAGAAGTCCAGGGGCAGGCGCAGGCGCGCCGCCTCGCCCTTGGTGCAGTTCACGAAGGATGTGCGGATCTGTTTCTCGCTGAGTGGTTCCACGGGCATCGACCCTATGGTGTGTCCCGGCCGGCCCGCACCCCGATTTCCGGCCCGGGGCCGGCCCCGCGCGCACCCGCCGGCGCGGACGGCGGCGGCGTCGCACCCGGTGCCTCCGTGCTGCGTGCGGGCCCGAGCGCGGCGCGCAGCCGGGCCGCGTCCGCCCGGCTGCCCATCCGCAGGGCCAGCCACGAGCCGTCGGTGAACACCAGGTCCACCCGGGCCGGCCGGCGGCGCAGCCGGGGGACGCGGCGCAGCGAGCAGACGGCGGTGTGCGCCCCGCGGGCCGGGTCGCCGCGGCCCCAGGGCGGCCGCGCCGTCACCGTGCCCGCGGCCACCGGGCCGTCGATGCGCCGCGCGGTGAACAGGCCGCCGGGCCCCTCGGTCTCGGCCTGCCAGTGCGCCCAGTGGAAGCCGTGCAGGGCCAGGGCGAAGCGCCCGGCCCGGCTCGCCCAGCCGCCGCGCAGGGCCGGTCCGTGCAGGAGCCGCCCGGCCAGGCGGGCGGTCCGCTGGAAGGGGTCGAGGAGCGCGGCCACGGCGTCGGCGAGGTCGTCGGGCAGCGCGGTGAGGAAGCGGAAGAGGAAGAAGTCGCCGATCCGGCGCCGCAGCGGCAGCGGGGCGGGCGAGCCGGGCAGCAACGCGCGCTTCGGCCTGCGTACGTACGGCGACAGCCGGCCCGCAATCTCCTCGTCCATCCGGCCATGATGGCCGGGCGGCCGCTAGCGGTCCACGCGACGGACCCGGCAGCGCGCCGGACCCTCCGTCCGCAGGGTGATTCCCGCCCCGACCGGGATCCGGGTGTCCACCGCCTCGAACGCGTACGTCCGCAGGATCATCGCCAGCGCGACCACCGACTCCAGCATCGAGAAGTGCTGCCCGATGCAGGCGCGCGGGCCGCCGCCGAAGGGGAACCACGCGTAGCGCGGCCGTCCGGCCTCCGCCTCCGGCGTGAAGCGCTCCGGGTCGAAGCGGTCCGGGTCCGGCCAGTACTCCGGATGGCGGTGCGTCACCCAGGGGGCCAGGATCACGTCGGCGCCCGCGGGGATGGTGTGCTCCCCGATCCGGGTGGCGGCGACGGCCCTGCGGCCGATGACCGGCGCGGCCGGGTACAGCCGCATGGCCTCCTTGACCACCTGCGAGAGGTACGGGAGCCGGTCCAGGTCGCGGGCCTGCGGCGTACGGTCGCCCAACACCCGGGTGATCTCCGTGCGGGCCCGGTCCTGCTGCTCGGGGTGGCGGGCCAGCAGGTGCAGGGCGAAGCAGAGGGAGGTGGCGGTCGTCTCGTGCCCGGCGAGCAGGAAGATCAGAACCTGGTCGCGCAGCTCGGCGGCGTCGAACGCGCCGTCCTGCGAGCTCCGGGCGGCGGCCAGCAGCGTCAGCAGGTCCTCGTCGGCGGCCTGCCCACCGGTGGCGCCGGCGGCCGGGGCCTGCCCATCCGGGGCGGGGGCGGGGGCGCGGTCCCGCCGCCGCTGCCCGATGATCTGGTCGCAGACCCCGTACAGCTCGTCCATCGCGGCGGCCGCCCGCCGGTTCGCCGGGGTGGGCCAGTGGCGCGGGACGGTGGCGGGGGAGTACCCGCGGCGCAGCACGTAGTCGGTGATCACCGGGAAGCAGCGCGCCACGACGTCGGCGGTGGCCTCGACGTCGGTGCCGAAGAGGATCCGGGCGACGGCACGCAGCGCGAGGTGCGTCATCTCGTCGGAGAGGTCCACGACGCCGTCCGGGGCCTCCTGCCAGGCGGTGACGACCGACGCCGTCTCGGCGGCGACGGCCCCGGCGTACCCGTCCACCCGGCGCCGCGTGAACAGCGGCTGCACGAGCCGGCGCTGACGCAGGTAGTCCTCGTCCTGGCTGGTCAGCAGTCCGTTGCCGAAGGAGTCGCGGACCTCCTGGTAGAAGGGGTTGTCCTTGCGGAAGTTGGCCGACTGGGAGGCGAGCACCTGCTGGACGCCCTCGGGCGAGAACACGCAGTACAGGTCGGCCCGCATCCCGGGCGGCCCGGCCGAGACCCGCACGACGTCACCGAGCCACTGCCGAGCCCGCAGATAGGTGCCGAGGGAGTCCGACTTCAGGTCGTGGAGCGATCCGAGCAGCGGCGCCCCGGGAAGCACCGGAACCCCCGTACCCGCACTCGTACCCGCACCTGCGCTGCCCGCGTTCCTGCCCAATGTCATGCCGACGCCCGCCCGTCCCCGGTCCCCTGCTGCCGGAGCCCGATTCTGCCGTCCGCGTCCGCTCCTGGCGAGAGCGCGTGCGGCCGCGCGGGCGGCGACGGGCTCGGTGACCGGTGCACCCGAATTCCTTCGGCGAGGCCGGCCGCCCGGCACCCTGCTCGTACGGATTAGGCAGGTGCGCGGCGACGGGGAACCGTTGCAGGGGCCGGCCCTGGGCCGCGACCGCGTCCGGCCGGTCCCGCGACGCGGCATGCGGCCACCTGCCGCCGGTAACGCCACGACCACCCGCGGTCGGAGCGCGGACCCGCCCGCGGCCTTTCGGCCCTCGGTGCTCTCCTGGACGTTGATTCCGCGGTGGTGCACGAAACACGCCGTCAGAACGACCGCCGGTAGCGCAGCTCGCACAGCGTGACGTCGCCATAGACGTCGTCCTGCGCCGCACCGTCCGCCCGGTAGCCGGCCCGCGCGTAGAAGCGCCGGGCCCGGTGGTTGTCCTGGAGCACCCACAGGGCCGAGCTCTCGAAGCCCTGCTCCCTCATCGCGGCGTGCGCCGCGCGGAGGAGTGTGCGGCCGACGCCCGTGCCGATGAGGTCCGGAGCCACGTACAGGGCGTGGACCTCGCCCACCGGCCCCGTCACGCCGGACACCTCACTGCGGGAGGGCCCGAAGCAGACCCACCCCACCGGACCGCGGTCGCCGACCGCCACCAGGTCCCTGGAGCGGCGTCCGGGGCGGCCGAACCACTGACGCCGCTGGTCGGCATCGTCCTCGACCGTCATCGCGTCCAGGTGAGCCTGCGGCACGATACCGGCGTACGCCGCCTGCCAACCCCGGACCCGGACCGCCGAAACGGCCTCGATGTCCCCCTCGTCCATCTCCCGTATGCGCACCACCGCGCCACGCTAACCCACCCCCTCCACCCGTATCACCGTTGAGCCCCGGTCGGCAGATCCCCGGACGGGCCGCGATGGGGCGTCCGGCGGGTTCGACGGGCGGCCACAGCCCGAACTCCGGGGCACTGACGACGGGTCGATCCACGCCAAGGCGGTGACGATCGTCAACCCGCGCCCGACGGTCCGCCGGGCCCCGGGGCGCGGGCGGCTCAGATGTCGCGGAAGATCTCGATCTGGGCGCCCACCGAGTTGAGGCGCTCGGCCAGTTCCTCGTAGCCGCGGTTGATCACGTAGACGTTGCGCAGGACCGAGGTGCCCTCGGCCGCCATCATCGCCAGCAGGACGACCACCGCCGGGCGGAGGGCCGGCGGGCACATCATCTCCGCGGCGCGCCAGCGGGTGGGGCCCTCGACCAGGACCCGGTGGGGGTCCAGGAGCTGGAGGCGGCCGCCGAGGCGGTTCAGGTCCGTCAGGTAGATGGCGCGGTTGTCGTACACCCAGTCGTGGATGAGGGTCTGGCCCTGGGCTACGGCCGCGATGGCCGCGAAGAAGGGGACGTTGTCGATGTTCAGCCCGGGGAAGGGCATCGGGTGGATCTTGTCGATCGGAGCCTCGAGCTTCGAGGGGCGGACCGTGAGGTCGACGAGCCGGGTGCGGCCGTTGTCCGCCGAGTACTCCGCCGAGCGGTCGTGGTCGAGTCCCATCTCCTCCAGCACCGCGAGTTCGATCTCCATGAACTCGATCGGCACCCGGCGGATCGTCAGTTCCGACTCCGTGACGACCGCGGCGGCCAGCAGGCTCATCGCCTCGACGGGGTCCTCGGAGGGGGAGTAGTCCACGTCCACGTCGATGTTCTGGACGCCGTGGACGGTGAGCGTGGTGGTGCCGACGCCTTCGACCTTGACGCCCAGCGCCTCCAGGAAGAAGCACAGGTCCTGGACCATGTAGTTGGAGGAGGCGTTGCGGATGACGGTGACGCCGTCGTGCCGGGCGGCCGCCAGCAGCGCGTTCTCGGTGACCGTGTCCCCGCGCTCGGTCAGCACGATCGGGCGGTCGGGAATGACGCCGGCCGCGACCTTCGCGTGGTAGATGCCCTCGGTCGCGGTGATGTCCAGGCCGAAGCGGCGCAGGGCGATCATGTGCGGCTCGATGGTGCGGGTGCCGAGGTCGCATCCGCCGGCGTACGGCAGGCGGAAGGTCTCCATGCGGTGCAGCAGGGGGCCCAGGAACATGATGATGCTCCGGGTCCGGCGGGCCGCGTCCGCGTCCATGGCCTCCATGTCGAGGCGGGCCGGCGGGACCAACTCCAGGTCCACGCCGTCGTTGATCCAGCGGCTGCGGACGCCGATGGAGTTCAGGACTTCCAGGAGGCGGTAGACCTCCTCGATGCGGGCCACCCGCCGCAGGACCGTACGGCCCTTGTTGAGCAGTGAGGCGCAGAGCAGCGCGACGCAGGCGTTCTTGCTCGTCTTGACGTCGATGGCGCCGGACAGGCGGCGGCCTCCGACCACGCGCAGGTGCATCGGGCCGGCATAGCCCAGGGAGACGATCTCGCTGTCGAGAGCTTCACCGATTCGGGCGATCATCTCAAGGCTGATGTTCTGGTTGCCGCGCTCGATCCGGTTGACCGCGCTCTGGCTGGTGCCGAGGGCTTCGGCGAGCTGACTCTGTGTCCAGCCCCGGTGCTGCCGGGCGTCACGGATGAGCTTGCCGATGCGTACGAGGTAGTCGTCTGCCATGGGGGCACCGTATCTCAGATATGAGATGACTCCTGCGTCGGGTGTGGCAGATGGGTGAATCGAACGCCGTGGCGGTCATGCGTCGAGTGTGCGTCGGGGCGGCGTTATGGGCTATTTCGGAATGTGTTGGGGGTGGTGCCCTCGCGCCCCGCGCGCGTTACCGGCCGTCAGGTTCCGCGGCGTGGCCGCCGTGCGTGTGGTGCTCGACGATCCGGCCCAGCAGGTGGGTGAGCTGCTCGCGCTCCGCGGCCGACAGTGGGCTCAAGAGTTCGTCCTGGGCCGCGTCGAGGAGCTGCTCCAGTCGGCGCAGCCGCCGCCGACCGGGCGTGGTGAGGGTGATGACGTTGCGCCTGCGGTCCTCGGGGTCCGGTGCCCGCTCGACCAGTTCGCGCTCGGCGAGTTCGTTGATGACGGCGACCAGGTCGCTGCGGTGGATGCCGGTGCGGTCGCTCAGCGCGGCCTGGCTCGCCGGTCCGTACTCCTCCAAGGCGACCATCGCTGCATAGTGCCATTTGTGGGCATCTGCCCGACCGAGGGTCTCGGCCACCAGTCGCTGTGCATGCGTGGAGGCCAGTCCCAGCAGGCGGCTGGGTAGTTCGCGCAGTCGCGCGGGTACGGCCGCGCCCCCGTTCTCCCTGGTGGTCATGGGGTGATGCTACCGCTTGCGTTAGTGACACCAACGGTATAGTTTCGTTCGTGTTGCTAACGTTAGTCACGCCAACGATTGCGGAAGGGGCTCCCGTGCCCACGATCGACGTACTCGACTCGACGATGTACTACGAGGACCGCGGCGAGGGCGTGCCCTTCGTCTTCCTCCACGGCAACCCCACCTCCTCCCACCTCTGGCGGGGAGTGCTGCCCCGCATTGAGGGCCCGGTCCGCGTCCTGGCGCCCGACCTCATCGGCATGGGGCGCTCCGGAAAGCCGGACGGCGAGTACCGCTTCGCCGACCACGCGCGCTACCTGGACGCGTGGTTCGACGCGCTCGGACTCGACGAGGCGGTGCTCGTCGGCCAGGACTGGGGCGGGGCGCTCGCCCTCGACCGGGCCGCCCGCCACCCCGGGCGGGTCCGCGGGATCGCCTTCATGGAGACGATCGTGCGCCCGATGGAGTGGGACGAGTACCCGCCCGCCGCACGCGTCCGGTTCGAGGCGATACGCACCCCGGGGCTGGGGGAGGAGATGGTCCTCGACCGGAACATCTTCATCGAGGACAGCATTCTGCAGACGGTGCTCCACCCGATGGCCGAGGAGGACCGCGCCGTCTACGGTGCCCCCTACCCCACCCGCGAGAGCCGGCGGCCCCTGTTGCAGTGGGCCCGCTCGCTGCCCATCGGAGGAGAGCCGGCCGACGTCGTCGCCGTCGTCGAGCGGTACGACGCCTGGCTGGCCGACAGCCCCGAGGTGCCCAAGCTCCTGCTCACCTTCGACGGCTCGCCCGCCCTGATGACCGGAGCCGAGGCCGCCGCCTGGTGCGAGCGGAACATCTCGGCGCTGGAGAGCGAGTACTGCGGTTCCGCGGCCCACCTCTGCCCGGAGGACCGGCCTGCGGAGATCGCCGCGGCCGTCAACGCCTGGGCCGTCCGCCACGCGCTTGCCCGGTGAGTCGCGCCGCGGAGGGTGCACCGGGGACGCGCCCGCCCGTCAGGGCACGGCCCGGGTGACCGCGGACGACCGCTCGGCATCCCGCATCCCGCATCCCGCATCCCGCATCCCGCATCCCGTGCCCCGAAGCCGCGGATGCGGCCCGCGGCGGCCGGAACGTCCGAGGCGCCTGTCGGCCGAAGGAAACCCGGTTGATCCGGAACCTGGCGCCTGAATACTGGCTGTGTGCCGGTCGATCGGAACCGCTCACGTCGTGTCGAACCGGACCAGTGGAAGGGCCTGCGGGATTGACCATGCACGTCGACCAAGTGGACGTGACCACCGACATCGTGGCGGCCCTGGTTCAAGAACAGTTCCCCCAGTGGAGCGGCGAGGCGATCCGGCCCCTGCCATCGACCGGAACGGTCAACGCCATCTTCCGCGTCGGGGAGGGCCTCTCCGCGCGTTTCCCGCTGCGCCCGACCGACGCCGCCGAGGCGCTGGCCGTTCTGGAACAGGAGGCACGGGCGAGCGCGGAGCTGGCGCAGGTGTCCCGGTTCCCCGTCCCGGAACCCGTCGCCACGGGACAGCCCGGAGCGGGCTACCCCATGCCGTGGTCGGTCCAGACATGGCTGCCGGGAACGGTCGCCCTCGATGCCGATCCGAGCGGGTCGGACGCATTCGCCGAGGACCTCGCCGCCTTCATCGCGGCCCTGCGGAACGCCGAGACGCGGGGGCGGCGTTTCAGCGGCGACAACCGGGGCGGCGTTCTCGCCCACCACGACGAGTGGATGGCGCAGTGCTTCGAGGAGAGCGAGGGGCTGCTCGACGTACCCCGGCTGCGCCGGCTGTGGAGCCGCTTCCGGGAGTTGCCGCGCACGGGCGCCGACGTGATGAGCCACGGCGACCTGATTCCCGGCAACGTACTGGTCGCGGGAGGCCGGCTCAGTGGCGTCCTCGACACCGGCGGCTTCGGCCCGGCCGACCCCGCGCTGGATCTGGTCAGTGCCTGGCACCTGCTGGAGCCCGGTCCACGGGAAGTGCTTCGGCGGACACTGGCCTGCGACGATCTGGAGTGGGCGCGCGGCACGGCGTGGGCCTTTGAACAGGCGATGGGCCTCGTCTGGTACTACGCCGAGAGCAACCCGGTGATGAGCGGCACGGGGCGCCGGACCCTCGACCGCATTCTGGCCTCGACGGAGTGATGTCGTCCCGGTCAAGGGCCGTCACGGAGGCGAACGACCGCTTCCCCCTCCGGCCTGCGCGGTGGTCGCGGCCTTCCTCGAAGGGCGCCGCCCTGCCCCGGAGCCGACTGCTGGTGCCCGAGGAGCAGCGGGATGCGCGGAAGGTGTTCGGGTCGGAGACCTGGCCGCGGTCGCAGACGATCGTGTCCGGCACCGGCACCGGCACCGGCACCGGCACCGGCACCGGCCGCCCGGGCGTGTGACGGATCTCTCCCGTTCCGCGCAGGTGAGCGGGGTGCGGAAGGTCGCGAAAACGGTCGGCGGATCCGTCGCCGTCGGTGGTGCGGCGGGTCTCGCCCAGGCGCCTGCTCCGCCTACGATCGCGTGGGTCGGGCCTGCCCGTACGCGTCCATGGAACAGGGGAAGAGCCATCACACGACGATTCATACGTGCTCACGTGGTGCCGGTCTCGGTGTCTCTCGGG
This sequence comes from Streptomyces sp. NPDC058880, assembly GCF_042742535.1. Classification (NCBI taxonomy): domain Bacteria; kingdom Bacillati; phylum Actinomycetota; class Actinomycetes; order Kitasatosporales; family Streptomycetaceae; genus Streptomyces; species Streptomyces sp. NPDC058880. Next base: position 135,099 of record NZ_JBHYMC010000003.1, on the reverse strand, counting down.
GCGGGTTTGCTGCTAGGCCTGGTAGGCCCCTTTGCCGGGAAAGGGGGCAATGCCGTTTGCGTGGTCATGAGTACGGTCTTTTCCAGTGGCTGGCCCTGGGCCTGCTATGCGTTACTGGTGGGTTGCTCCCGTCGGTCCACCATCGAGTCTGCGTTGCTGGCATCCTCGGGCCTGGCCGTGGGTGTGGTCGCCTACTACCTTTTCAAGGGCATGAATCCCGCCATTCCAGCCGGAATGGAAGCTGCCACCCCCGTCCCTGCTGGAGTGCAGTGGGAATCCGGCGCCTTCAAGGACGGGCGGATTCTCGTGTGGGGAACAGCGGCTTTCGTGTTCGGTGCGCCTTTGGGGTTCGTCGGGAACATGGCGCGGACGCCCGGAGTCGGCGGCCTTCTGTTCCGTCTGCTCGTTCCGTTCATCGCCTTCTTCGAGGCGACCCGGCGGTTGAGCGTGGAGGCGGACGTGCAGGGGCCGGCTTTCTCTGCGACCTGGAACGTGACGCGCGTCGCAGCATGTGTCGTGGCCGGGGCTCTCATCGGGCACACGGCGTGGAGCTGGTGGGTTCGGCGAAGCCGGGCCGACGGGCGAGCGGAAGCCACCGCACCTGCCAGGCATCTCTGACGCCTGGTCCGTCCAGGCCGCTGAACCGCGACGACGCAACACGGCCCCGCCCGTTTCCTCGGCCGGAAGGGGCGGCGCGGTGCGGGCCTGGTGGGCGACACGCCGACTGGCGCTGCGCCGCCCGGCGAGTCGATGCGGGGGTATGCCGCCCCCGGCGCCCTCCGGCAGCCCACGGCGTGAGGGCGGGCCGGCTCGCCGAGGGGGGGACGGCCCGCGGCGCAGGTGCGTGCGGTCCGCTTCGGTCCACGTGCCGTCGCCGCGGTGGTTGCGCGTCCGGATACGGGTGATGCAGCAGAGGGAGTGGCGGATCGACCGCAGGCCCTTCCTGCTCCGCGACGCTGTGAGTCTCGTTGGCGCCGCCCAGTCGCCCAGTCGCCCAGTCGCCCAGTCGCCCAGTCGCCACCGGCCTCCGCCCGGAACGCTCGACCCTCGACGAGACGGCACGGGGGCGTGCCTCGTCGTCGCGCCCGGACATGTACTAGAGTTATCTCGACATCGAGATATCTGCCCAAGGCGTACCGCAGCCGCCCCCGCTGGTAAGGACTACCTAACTTAGCCTTACCTTAGCGGATTGGCCAAGGGGCGTGGCGGCAGGATGCGGTAATACGCGCGAATTCATGCATGAAGGAGACTGTCGTGTCGGCGAACAGCTTCGACGCCCGCAGCACGCTGCAGGTGGGCGACGAGTCGTACGAGATCTTCCGGCTGGACAAGGTCGAGGGCTCCGCCCGCCTGCCCTACAGCCTGAAGGTGCTGCTGGAGAACCTGCTCCGCACCGAGGACGGCGCGAACATCACCGCCGACCACATCCGGGCGCTCGGCGGCTGGGACTCCCAGGCCCAGCCCAGCCAGGAGATCCAGTTCACGCCGGCCCGCGTGATCATGCAGGACTTCACCGGCGTCCCCTGTGTCGTGGACCTCGCCACGATGCGTGAGGCCGTGAAGGCCCTCGGCGGCGACCCGGCGAAGATCAACCCGCTTTCGCCCGCCGAGATGGTCATCGACCACTCGGTCATCGCCGACAAGTTCGGCACGAAGGACGCCTTCGCGCAGAACGTCGAGCTGGAGTACGGCCGCAACAAGGAGCGCTACCAGTTCCTGCGTTGGGGCCAGACCGCCTTCGACGACTTCAAGGTCGTCCCCCCGGGCACCGGCATCGTCCACCAGGTCAACATCGAGCACCTGGCCCGCACCGTCATGGTCCGTAACGGCCAGGCCTACCCCGACACCCTCGTCGGCACCGACTCGCACACCACCATGGTCAACGGCCTCGGCGTGCTGGGTTGGGGCGTCGGCGGCATCGAGGCCGAGGCCGCGATGCTCGGCCAGCCGGTCTCCATGCTGATCCCGCGCGTCGTCGGCTTCAAGCTGACCGGCGAGCTGCCGACCGGTACCACCGCCACCGACCTGGTGCTGACCATCACCGAGATGCTGCGCAAGCACGGTGTCGTCGGCAAGTTCGTGGAGTTCTACGGTGAGGGCGTCGCCGCCACCTCCCTCGCGAACCGCGCCACCATCGGCAACATGTCGCCGGAGTTCGGCTCCACCGCCGCGATCTTCCCGATCGACGGCGAGACCCTGAAGTACCTGCGCCTGACCGGCCGCTCCGAGCAGCAGGTCGCGCTCGTCGAGGCGTACGCCAAGGAGCAGGGCCTGTGGCTCGACCCGGCCGCCGAGCCGGACTTCTCCGAGAAGCTGGAGCTCGACCTCTCCACGGTCGTCCCCTCCATCGCCGGCCCGAAGCGCCCGCAGGACCGCATCGTCCTGGCGAACGCCTCCCAGCAGTTCGCGGTCGACGTCCTGAACTACGTCGACGACGCCGACGAGGCGGGCAAGGAGTCCTTCCCGGCCTCCGACGCCCCGGCCGCCACCAACGGCGTGCCGACCCGCCCGACCCAGGTCACCCTGGCCGACGGCACCTCCTTCGAGATCGACCACGGCGCCGTCACCGTCGCCGCGATCACCTCCTGCACCAACACCTCGAACCCCTACGTCATGGTGGCCGCCGCCCTCGTGGCCAAGAAGGCGGTCGAGAAGGGCCTGACCCGCAAGCCGTGGGTCAAGACCACCCTGGCCCCCGGTTCGAAGGTCGTCACCGACTACTTCGACAAGGCCGGCCTGACCCCGTACCTCGACAAGATGGGCTTCAACCTCGTCGGGTACGGCTGCACCACCTGCATCGGCAACTCCGGTCCGCTGGACGAGGAGATCTCGAAGGCGATCAACGAGCACGACCTCGCGGTCACCTCGGTGCTCTCCGGCAACCGCAACTTCGAGGGCCGGATCAACCCCGACGTCAAGATGAACTACCTGGCCTCCCCGCCGCTGGTCGTCGCGTACGCCATCGCGGGCTCCATGAAGGTGGACATCACCCAGGACGCCATCGGCACCGACACCGAGGGCAACCCGGTCTTCCTGAAGGACATCTGGCCCTCCGAGGCCGAGGTCAACGACGTCGTGGCGAACGCCATCGGCGAGGACATGTTCAGCAAGTCCTACAGCGACGTCTTCGCGGGCGACGCCCAGTGGCAGGCGCTGTCGATCCCGACCGGCAACACCTTCGAGTGGGACCCGCAGTCCACCTACGTCCGCAAGCCCCCCTACTTCGAGGGCATGACGATGGAGACCACCCCGGTCTCCGACATCGCCGGCGCCCGAGTCCTGGCGAAGCTGGGCGACTCGGTCACCACCGACCACATCTCCCCGGCCGGTGCGATCAAGGCCGACACCCCGGCCGGCAAGTACCTCACCGAGCACGGTGTCGAGCGCCGCGACTTCAACTCGTACGGTTCCCGCCGCGGCAACCACGAGGTCATGATCCGCGGTACGTTCGCCAACATCCGCCTGCGCAACCAGATCGCGCCGGGCACCGAGGGCGGCTTCACCCGCGACTTCACCGTCGAGGGCGGCCCGGTCTCCTTCATCTACGACGCCTCGCAGAACTACCAGGCCGCCGGCATCCCGCTGGTCATCCTGGCCGGCAAGGAGTACGGTTCCGGCTCGTCCCGCGACTGGGCGGCCAAGGGCACCGCGCTGCTCGGCGTCAAGGCCGTCATCGCCGAGTCCTACGAGCGCATCCACCGCTCCAACCTGATCGGCATGGGCGTCCTGCCCCTGCAGTTCCCCGAGGGCGCCACCGCGGCCTCCCTGGGCCTCACCGGCGAGGAGACCTTCTCCTTCACCGGTGTGGAGGAGCTGAACAACGGCACCACCCCGCGCACGGTCAAGGTCGCCACCGACACCGGTGTGGAGTTCGACGCGGTCGTCCGCATCGACACGCCGGGTGAGGCCGACTACTACCGCAACGGCGGCATCATGCAGTACGTCCTGCGGAACCTCATCCGCGGCTAAGGGCGCGCCAGGCGGAGCGATCCGCCGTCTGTCGGCACCATAGGGCCGTACCCCCGACGAGGGGGTACGGCCCTTGTCGTTCCGTGCGGCGGCGGCGACGGCCTCAGGTGACGGACAGGTCTCAACTCGGAAAAGCCGGGAACGATCCTTGTGCACGATCTTGCTCAGCCGAGCGGAAGTGGACTATACCTGTGCCCGTCCGGGCCGCCGCGTGACGAGCGGCTCCGGGCCGGGGGATGCCGGGGGACCTGCGGTGATGCCCGCATGCACGGTAACTGCCGCGTTTTCCGGCCTCCTTCACACTCCTGACGAAGGCGAGGACATGAGCATGGGATCCACTGGTGAGGGCCTCGGCCGCCGTGATCTGATCAAGCGTTCCGCAGCGCTCGGACTGATCAGCGTGCCGACGATGAGCTTCCTGTCCGCCTGCGCCTCCGGCGGTGAGGACACGACGAAGGGTCCCGACAAGGGGGTCGTGTCCAAGGAGAACCCCTTCGGTGTCGCGAAGGGCGGCACGATGGACGTCGTCGTCTTCAAGGGCGGCTTCGGCGACGACTACGCGAAGGCCTGGGAGGCCGCCTTCGACAAGAAGTGGGGCACGACCAGCTCCCACCTCGGCACCCAGGAGATCACCGGAAAGCTGCAGACCCGCTTCAACGGCGGCAATCCGCCGGACGTGGTCGACAACTCCGGAGCCCAGAAGATCAAGCTGGACGTGCTCTTCAAGAGCAACCAGCTCGCGGACCTCACGCCGGTGCTGGATGCCCCCTCCCTCGACGACCCGAGCAAGAAGGTCCGGGACACGCTCATCGCGGGCACCATCGAACAGGGCACGCAGGGCGGCAAGTTCGTCTCGCTGAACTACGTCTACACGGTCTACGGATTCTGGTACTCCGGGAAGCTCTTCAAGGAGAAGGGCTGGACGCCGCCCCGGACCTGGGACGAGTTCCTCGCGATCTGCGCCAAGGCGAAGGAGGCCGGCCTCGGCGGCCTCGCCCACCAGGGCAAGTACCCGTACTACATCAACGTCGTCATCATGGACCTGATCGCCAAGAAGGGCGGCCTGGACGCCATGAAGGCGATCGACAACCTGGAGCCCAACGCCTTCGAGGGCAGCACGGCCGCCCTCGCCGCCGTCGAGGCGGTCTACGAGGTGGTCGAGAAAGACCTGCTCCTTCCGGGGACGAACGGCCTGACCCACACCGAGTCCCAGACCGCCTGGAACCAGTACAAGGCCGCCTTCATCCCGTCCGGCTCCTGGCTGGAGAACGAGCAGCTCAAGCAGACGCCCGACGACTTCGACATGCAGTTCCTCCCGGTCCCGCTGCTCGCGGACAGCAAGCTGCCCTTCGAGGCCATCCGGGCCGGTGCCGGCGAGCCGTTCATCGTCCCCGAGAAGGCGGCCAACAAGCCGGGCGGCCTGGAGTTCATCCGTTCGATGCTGTCCCGGGAATGGTCGACCATCTTCGCCCAGCAGGCCAACTCGCTCACCGTCGTCAAGGACGGCGTGGACCCGGGCGTCACGCTGCGGCCCGGCACCCAGTCGGCGGTGGCCGCCCTCAAGGCGGCGGGAACGAACACCTTCAATTACCTTTACCCCGACTGGTACAGCGAGATGGACACGGCGATCCAGGACGCGTCCAACGAGCTGATGGCCAAGCGGATTCAGCCGAAGGAGTGGATCAAGCGGGCCCAGGCGGCGGTCGACAAGGCGGCGCAGGATCCCAACGCCAAGAACAACCGTCGCAGCTGACAGCAGGCCCCACCGGTCACCGGCACACCAGGGACGGACACCATGAGCCAAGTAGTCCAGGGCAGGGGGCGGACCGGCTTCATCGCCGGCTTCCTCATCGCACCCCTCGCGCTCTATCTGACCTTCGTCATCTGGCCGTACGTACAGACGTTCGGCTACTCCTTCACCAACTGGACGGGCCAGTCGCCGACGTTCGACTTCGTCGGCATCGACAACTACTCCGCCCTGATGAAGGACGAGGTCTTCCGCGGGGCCCTCTGGAACAACCTGCTGCTCCTGGTGTTCGTGCCGGTGGTCACCATCCTGCTCGCCCTCTTCTTCGCCTTCATGGTGAACGCGGGCGGGCGGGGCGGGGCCGGCGGTGTGCAGGGCGTGGCGGGCTCACGCCTCTACAAGGTCGTCTACTTCTTCCCGCAGGTCCTCTCCCTCGCCATCCTCGCGGTGCTCTTCGGCGCCGTGTACCGCACCGACGAGGGCGGCCTCCTCAACGGCGTCCTCATCCGGCTCGGCATCGTCGACCGGATGCACCCGATCGAATGGTTGAACGAGCCCAGGCTCGTCCTGTGGTGCCTGCTCCTGGTGGTGGTCTGGCACGGAGTGGGCTTCTACCTGGTCCTGTTCTCCGCGGCCATGCAGTCCGTCCCCAAGGACATCTACGAGGCGGCCCTCCTCGACGGCGCCGGCCGCGCCCAGACGTTCTTCAGGGTCACCCTGCCCCTGCTGTGGGACTCCGTGCAGACCTCCGCGGTCTACCTGGGCATCGCCGCGATGGACATGTTCGTCCTGGTGTCGACCATGACCTCCGGCCAGTTCGGCGGCGGCCCCGACCACCACAGCGAGGTCATGGCCACGGTGCTCATGAGGAACTTCCTCTACTTCGGCAAGAGCGGCTACGCCTGCGCCATGGGCGTGGTCATGCTCGTCCTCACCATGATCCTTTCCGTCATCACGCTGCGCGCCACCCGCCGCGAGCGCATCGAGTTCTGAGCGGGAGACCGTCATGACCACAGTGATCAAGGCCCCGGGCGAATCCGCTGCGGAGCGGTCCGGGGGAGCCGCCCCCGGCGGGGAACGGGGTGCGGGGCGCTCCGAGGGCATGGTCCTCAACGTCTTCTCCCACGGCTTCCTCGTCCTGTGGGCCGTACTGATCGTGCTGCCCCTGATCTGGCTGGCGCTCGGCTCCTTCAAGACCGACGCGCAGATCGGCGGCTCGGCCCTCAGCTGGCCCACCAACTGGAACCTCGACGCCTTCGGGCGGGCCTGGGACAAGGGCATCGGCGACTACTTCGCCCACACCCTCATCGTGATGGTGTTCTCGGTCCCGCTGACGATGCTGCTCGGCTCGATGGCGGCCTACGTCCTGGCCCGCTACCCCTTCCCGGGCAACCGGTTCATCTACTACTTCTTCGTCAGCGGGGCGATGTTCCCCGTCTTCCTGGCACTCGTCCCGCTGTTCTTCATGGTCAAGCGGTTCGACATGCTCAACACGTACCAGGGCCTGATCCTCGTGTACGTGGCGTACTCGATGCCGTTCACCGTCTTCTTCATGCACTCGTTCTTCCGCACCCTGCCGACTGCGGTGCATGAGGCCGCGGTGATCGACGGCGCCTCCGACACCCGGATCTTCTTCCAGGTGATGGTGCCGATGGCGAAGCCCGGCCTGATCAGCGTCGGGATCTTCAACGTCCTGGGCCAGTGGAACCAGTACATCCTGCCCTCCGTGCTGATGCAGCCCCAGACCGGATCGGACCCCGAGCGCTATCTGCTCACCCAGGGCCTGATCCAGCTCCAGCAACAGCAGGGCTACGAGACCGACCTGCCCGTGCTCTTCGCCGGCGTGACCATCGCGATGATCCCGATGCTGGTGGTCTACCTCTCCTTCCAGCGCCAGATCCAGGCGGGCCTCACCTCGGCGACCCTGAAGTAGCGGCCCCGCGTGGGGCGGGGTCCGATGACCGCTCCGCGTCCGAACGCGGCGGCCGGGTGCGCGGCCGTCCGCCGCACGGTGGGCGGCATCGGACCCCCTCCTGCTACAGCCAGGTGCCGAAGCGGCGGATGTACCAGGTCTTCACGAGCTGGGTGAGCGTGCAGTACGCGAGCAGCACACCGATCAGCCACGGGAAGTAGCTCGCCGGCAGGGCGACGAAGCCCAGCGAGGAGGCCAGCGGCGAGAAGGGCAGCCAGAGCCCGGTCAGTACGGCGAGGACGGTCATCACCATGACCGGCCAGGAGGCGCGGGACTGGATGAAGGGGATCTTCCGGGTACGGATCATGTGGACGATCAGGGTCTGCGAGAGCAGGCCCTCGACGAACCAGCCGGACTGGAAGAGGGACTGGCTCGCCTCGCTGTCGGCGGCGAAGACGTGCCACATGATCAGGAACATCGCGATGTCGAAGATCGAGCTGATCGGGCCGATGGTGACCATGAAGCGGCCGATGCCCCTGGCGTCCCAGGTGCGGGGCCGGCGCAGGTACTCCTCGTCCATCCGGTCCCACGGGGTCGCGAGCTGGGCGATGTCGTAGACCAGGTTCTGGACCAGCAGCATGATCGCGAGCATCGGCTGGAAGGGGATGAAGGCGCTCGCGACCAGGACCGAGAAGACGTTGCCGAAGTTCGACGACGCAGTCATCTTGATGTACTTGATCGTGTTGCCGAAGGTGGTCCGGCCCTGGAGGACGCCCTGCTCCAGGACGGTCAGGTCCTTCTCCAGCAGGATGATGTCCGCCGACTCCTTGGCGATGTCGACGGCGGTGTCGACCGAGATGCCGACGTCGGCGTCGCGCAGCGCGGCCGCGTCGTTGATGCCGTCGCCGAGGAAGCCGACGGTGTGCCCGTCCGCCTGGAGGGCCCGGACGATCCTGGCCTTCTGGACCGGGTTGACCTTGGCGAAGACCGTCGTACGGGCTGCCAGCGCGCGCAGTTCGGCGTCGTCGAGGTCGTCGGTCATGGCGCCCAGGACCACGGTCCCCACGTCGATGCCGACGTCCGCGCAGACCCGCGCGGCGACGAGCTCGTTGTCGCCGGTGACGACCTTCACCGCGATGCCCTTGTCGGCGAGTCCTTCCAGGGCGCGGGCGGCGTCCGCCTTGGCGGGGTCGAGGAAGGCGAGGAAGCCGACCAGGGTCAGCCGGTCCTCGTCGGCGACGGAGTAGGTGTTGCGCGGGGTGTCGAAGCCGCGGGTGGCGACGGCGAGGACCCGCAGGCCCCGCCGGTTGTGGTCCTCGGCGATCCGGGTGACGTGCCACCGGAGCTGCTCGGTCAGCTCCACCGTCTCGCCGCGGTCGGTGACATGCGTGCAGAGAGCGAGGACCTCTTCGACCGCACCCTTGGTGATCATGACGTGCTCGACCGGTCCGGAGCCCCCTACGAGCGCGTTGCGGGCCAGGACCACGGACATCCGGCGCCGGGCGAAGTCGAAGGGGATCTCGTCGACCATCGAGAACCGTGCGTCGACGACAACCTCCTCGGCCTCGTTGACGCGGTCGATGACCGCCTGGTCCATGAGGTTGCGCAGCCCGGTCTGGAAGTGCGCGTTGAGGTAGCCGTACTCCAGGACCTCGCCGTCCTCGTTGCCGTGCACGTCCAGGTACCGGTCCAGGACGATCCGGTCCTCGGTGAGGGTGCCGGTCTTGTCGGTGCAGAGCACGTCCATCGCGCCCAGGTTCTGGATGGCGCCCAGCCGCTTGACGACCACCTTGCGCTTGGACAGAGCGACGGCACCGCGCGCCAGGTTGGCGGAGACCACCATCGGGAGCATCTCGGGGGTCAGGCCGACGGCGACCGCGACACCGAAGAGGAAGGCCTCGTCCCAGTCACCCTTGGTCAGGCCGTTGATCATGAAGACCACCGGGACCATGACCAGCATGAACCGGATCAGCAGGAAGCTGACCTTGCGCACACCGGTGTCGAAGGCGGTCTGCGGGCGCTCGCCGACCAGGGAGCCGGCCATCGAGCCGAAGTAGGTGTCCGCTCCGGTGGCGACGACGACCCCGGTGGCGGTGCCGGAGGTGACCGAGGTGCCCATCAGGGCCAGGTTGTCGGCCTCGACCGGGTCGGTCGTGTCCTGCTGACCCAGGTCCTCCGCGCGGGTGTCCGCCTTGGCCACCGGCAGGGACTCGCCGGAGAGTGCGGCCTGGCCGACCATCAGGTCCTTGGCGGTGAGCAGGCGCAGGTCGGCAGGGATCAGGTCGCCCGCGGCCAGCCTCACCACATCGCCCGGAACCACCTGGTCCATGGGCACTTCGAAGGTGGTGGCGGCGGACCCGCTGTGGGAACGGCGCCGGACCGCGCACGTGGTGGTGACCAGTTGCCTGAGCGCGTCGGCGGCGCGACCGGAGCGGTACTCCTGCCAGAAGCGCAGCAGCCCGCTGATCACCACCATCACGGTGAGGATGACGACGCCCGGGTCCGCGGGGTCCTGCCAGTACATGACGGCGGCCAGGAAGACCAGGACCGCGATGAAGGGGTTCCAGAAGGCCTTCACCAGCTGGACGTACCAGCGCGGGGTGCGCTCGTGGGCGACGACGTTGGCGCCGTGGCGCTCCAGGCGCAGGGCGGCCTCGGCGTGGGTGAGGCCCGCCGCGGACGCGTCCACGGACTGCAGGGCTCCTACGCCGGGTCCGGCGCTGATCCGGGCGAGGCGCTCGCCGACGAGCCGGGTACGGGACTCCAGCTCGGCGGCCTTGCGCTCGCGGCGGGACCGGCCCGGCGGCGCGAGCTTGGCCGGCGTACGGGGGGTGAGCATGGTCATGGCACATAACCTCCTTCCACGGTTCCGGGCAGCGCGAAGCCACACGGTCACGTGGAGTGATCGACAGTCGGTGTGCGGCGGCCTTGCGGGCCGGCCGGACGCCGACGGACTGGGGTGACGCACGCCGGACGAGGCCGTCTGGTCATGCGGAAAAGGGGGACGCGGGATGCACGCAGCAGCGCACGGGCGCGGTGGTGCACCGCCGCGCGCACTCAGGGAAAGGCCGGCTGCTCAGCCGTTCGGCCGAAGGGCCGTTCGGCGGGTCAGCCGCACAGAGCGCTGCGAGGACTTCGATCGGGACTCATCCCGAACACCTCCTCGCCTCGCGCTGACATGACGGGCGCCCGGTCCGGCCGGAAGGGCCGCAGAGGACCGGCGCCCCAGCGACCATAACACGATCGGCGGGGCTACTCCCTCCCCCTTTCGGCCGGTAGGCCCGTTTCGTGTCATGTCAGCCTCTTGACGTGCGGATGCGCAAAGGCTCGACTTAAGGTTCACAAGTTGGAGAGAAGCCGGGGACTCGGAGCGCGCAGCCGCGAGGTGACCCGGCCGGGGGGCGACGGCTGGCCGTCGCTACAGGGCAGGAGTGGATGAGTCGTGCAGACTCCCGGATCGCAGTCGTCGCTGCACCGCGCGAATCTCGAACGGGTCGTACGGGCGGTGCGGCTCGCGGGGTCGCTGACCCAGGCGGAGATCGCCCGTACCACCGGACTGTCGGCGGCCACGGTCTCCAACATCGTCCGGGAGCTCAAGGACGGCGGGACCGTCGAGGTCACCGACACCTCGGCCGGAGGCCGGCGGGCACGGAGCGTGTCGCTCAGCGGTGACGCGGGCATCGTGATCGGCGTCGACTTCGGCCACACCCACCTCCGGGTGGCCGTCGGTAACCTCGCCCACCAGGTGCTGGCCGAGGAGACCGAGCCGCTGGACGTGGACGCCTCCTGGGCGGACGGCTTCGACCGGGCGGAAGCACTGGTCGGGCGCCTGATCGAGGGCATCGGGGTCGGGCTGGACAAGGTCATCGGGGTCGGGCTCGGCGTCCCCGGCCCGATCGACGTGGAGTCCGGGACCCTGGGCTCCACCGCGATCCTGCCGGGCTGGGCGGGGATCAATCCGCGCCAGGAGCTCTCGCAGCGCCTCGGAGTGCCCGTCTACGTGGACAACGACGCCAACCTCGGCGCGCTCGGCGAACTCGTTTGGGGCAGTGGCCGCGGGGTGAAGGACCTGGCCTACATCAAGGTGGCCAGCGGCGTCGGCGCCGGCCTGGTGATCAACGGCCAGATCTACCGCGGCCCGGGTGGCACGGCGGGCGAGATCGGGCACATCACGCTGGACGAATCGGGCCCGGTCTGCCGCTGCGGCAACCGCGGCTGCCTGGAGACCTTCGCCGCGGCCCGGTACGTCCTGCCGCTGCTCCAGGGCACGCACGGGCCGGAGTTGACGATGGAGCGGGTGGTCGAGCTGGCCCGCGACGGGGACCCCGGCTGCCGTCGGGTGATCACCGATGTCGGCCGCCACATCGGCAGCGGCGTGGCCAGCCTGTGCAACCTCCTGAACCCCAGCCGGGTGGTGCTGGGCGGCTCGCTGGCGGAGGCGGGTGAACTGGTCCTGGCCCCCATCCGTGAATCAGTGGGGAGGTATGCGATCCCCAGCGCGGCCCGGCAGCTGTCGGTGCTGACGGGGTCCCTGGGCGGCCGTGCCGAGGTGCTGGGCGCACTGGCTCTCGTGCTGAGCGAGATGGGCGATTCGACACTTTTGTCAGATCATGGAAGTGGAGTGCGAGCTCCAGCCGTCTTGCCTTCAGGTAGATAACGAATGGCACCGTTGTCATCTCGTTAAGAATTCACTCCTTGACGGCAAAACGCGGCCGGGGTTGACTCACATCCACCTCGGCCGCGGCGTAGCGGCCTCGTCAGGGAGGTTCAAGTAATGAACACGCGTATGCGCAGAGCCGCCGTAGCCGTTGCCGCCGGCGCCATGGCCGTTTCCCTTGCCGCCTGTGGCAGCGCCAAGGAGGCCGGCGACAAGGCGAAGGAGTCGTCCGGCGCCGCCAAGGGCGACGCGATCAAGATCGGCCTGCTCCTGCCGGAGAACCAGACCGCGCGGTACGAGAAGTTCGACAAGCCGCTGATCGAGAAGAAGGTCGCCGAGCTCACCGGCGGCAAGGGCGAGGTCGTCTACGCCAACGCCAAGCAGGACGCGACCACGCAGAACTCCCAGGTCGACACGATGATCACCAACAAGGTGGACGTCCTGATCATCGACGCGGTGGACTCCAAGGCCATCGCCGGCTCGGTCAAGAAGGCCAAGGACGCGGGCATCCCGGTCGTGGCCTACGACCGCCTGGCCGAGGGCCCGATCGACGCGTACACCTCCTTCGACAACGAAGAGGTCGGCAAGGTCCAGGGCAAGGCCCTGCTTGAGGCGCTGGGCGACAAGGCCAAGGACGGCCAGATCGTCATGATGAACGGTTCGGTCACCGACCCGAACGCCAAGCTCTTCAAGTCCGGCGCGCACTCCGAGCTCGACGGCAAGGTGAACGTCGGCAAGGAGTACGACACCGTCGAGTGGAAGCCGGAGAACGCCAACACCAACATGGCGGCCGCGCTCTCCGCGCTCGGCAAGGACAAGGTCATCGGCGTCTACTCCGCCAATGACGGCATGGCCGGCGGCATCATCACCGCCCTCAAGGCCGCCGGCGTCTCCCCGCTGCCCCCGGTCACCGGCCAGGACGCCGAACTCGCCGGCGTCCAGCGCATCGTCGCGGGCGAGCAGTTCATGAGCGTCTACAAGCCGTACGCCCCTGAGGCCGAGGCCGCCGCCAAGATGGCCGTCGCCCTCGCCAAGGGCGGGAAGCCCGAGGGCACCACGTCCACGGTCGACAGCCCCACCACCAAGGGCGTCCCCTCCGTGCTGATCCCGGTCATCTCGCTGACCAAGGCCAACATCAAGGACACCGTCGTCAAGGACGGCGTCTACTCGGTCGACGAGATCTGCACCGACAAGTACGCGGCGGCCTGCGCCGCCGCCGGCCTGAAGTAGCGGCCCCCGCCGCCTCTGCGCGAGGCGGCCCCCGTGCCTGACCGGCGCCCCTCCCTCCTCATCCCCGCCACCGGGCGGGGCGCCGGGCAGAAACGTTCCTCCCCCATTCGTCCCGCTCCTGCTCTTTTGCACGACATCCCCGCCGGTCAGGCGGCGAAGGAGATGGTTCATGTGTCCGCTGCGCCCGTGCTGGCGTTGCGAGGGGTCTCGAAGCGGTTCGGTGCCGTTCAGGCCCTCACCGACGTAGAACTCGAGATCCACTCCGGTGAAGTGGTCGCCCTCGTCGGCGACAACGGTGCCGGAAAGTCCACGCTGGTCAAGACGATCGCCGGCGTGCACCCCATCGATGAAGGCGTCATCGAATGGGAGGGGCGCCCGGTCGCCATCGGAAAGCCCCACGACGCCCAGAACCTGGGCATCGCGACGGTCTACCAGGACCTGGCGCTGTGCGACAACATCGATGTCGTCGGCAATCTCTTCCTCGGCCGCGAGCTCAAGAGGTTCGGCGTCCTGGACGAGGTGGAGATGGAGCGGCGCGCCCGCGAACTCCTGACCACCCTGTCCATCCGGATCCCCAGTGTCCGGATCCCCATCGCCTCGCTGTCGGGCGGTCAGCGCCAGACCGTGGCGATCGCCCGTTCGATGCTGGGCGAGCCCCAGCTCGTCATCCTCGACGAGCCCACCGCGGCCCTCGGCGTCGAGCAGACCGCACAGGTGCTCGACCTGGTGGAGCGGCTGCGCGAGCGCGGCCACGCGGTCATCCTCATCAGCCACAACATGGCCGATGTGAAGGCCGTCGCCGACAAGGTGGCGGTCCTGCGGCTGGGCCGCAACAACGGTGTCTTCAACGTCGCCGACACCTCGCAGGAAGAGATCATCTCCGCCATCACCGGTGCCACGGACAACGCCGTGACCCGCCGGGCGGCCCGCACCTCGGAGGCCGGCAAGTGAGCACCCAGAACCCCGCCACCGATCCACTGGACAAGGGCCCCGTCGCGCACGAGCACATCGACCCGGTCAACCCGGCGGCCGCACACGACGCGATCCCGGCCGTGGACCCCCGCCTGCTCGTCAGGGAGGAGGGGCTCGCCGGCTACTGGGGCGAGTTCAAGCACAAGATGAAAGCCGGCGACCTGGGCTCCCTCCCGGTCGTCATCGGCCTGATCGTCATCTGGTCCATCTTCCAGGGGCTGAACTCCAACTTCCTCACCCCGGAGAACCTCACCAACATCGCGATCACGATGACCGGCACCGGGATGATCGCCATCGGCATCATCTTCGTGCTGCTCCTCGGCGAGATCGACCTCTCGGTCGGCTCGGTGAGCGGTGTGTCGGGCGCGATCGTTGCCGTCCTCGCCGTCACCCACGGCGTGAACGAATGGCTGGCCATCCTCGCCGCCATCGTCGGCGGCGCCCTGATCGGCTCCATCCACGGCTTCTTCTTCGCCAGGGTCGGGGCCCCCGCCTTCGCCGTGACCCTGTCGGGCCTGCTGTTCTGGCTGGGCGCGATGCTGCAGATCCTCGGCAGCAACGGCACGATCAACATCGACTCCGACGGCGTGGTCGGCCAGCTGACCACGTACTTCTTCTCGGACGTGGCTGTCGCCTACGGGCTGGCCGCGCTCGCGGTGGCCGGCTACTTCCTCGCGGCCTTCTTCGACGCCCGGCGTCGTGAGGCCGCCGGGATGCCCTCCCGGCCGCTCACCGAGATCCTGCTGCGCACCGGCCTGCTCGCGGTGTGCACCTTCGGTCCCGCCGCGCTGTTCAACCAGTACAAGGGCCTGCCGCTGGCGGTGGTGCTCTTCCTGCTGGCCCTGGTCGTCACGGACTTCCTGCTGCGCCGTACGACCTTCGGGCGAAACGTTTTCGCGCTGGGCGGCAGCGTCGAGGCCTCCCGCCGTGCGGGCATCGGGGTCACCCGGATCCGGATCACGGTCTTCGCCATCTCCAGCACGTTCGCCGCCATCGGCGGCCTGTTCTGGGCCTCCAAGATCGCGGCGGCCAACCAGAGCGCCGGCGCCGGCGACCTGCTGATGAACGTGATCGCGGCGGCCGTCATCGGCGGCACCAGCCTCTTCGGTGGCCGCGGCCGGACCTGGAACGCCCTCCTCGGCGTCATGGTCATCGTCTCGATCCAGTACGGTCTGGCCCTGGAGGGCATCGCGACGCCGGTCCAGTACATGATCACCGGCGCGGTCCTGCTGGCCACCGTGGTGATCGACTCGGTCACCCGCAAGACCCAGAAGACGGCCGGACGCGCCTGACCGCGCGCCCGACCGGTCCGCCGCGGCGGACCGCGGCGGTAAGAACCGTCACAGTGCCCGGCGCCACTCCGCGTGGCGCCGGGCATCCGTGCGTACAAATGCAGGCACTCCCGTGCGGGTATACGCCCGTTTGTGATGTGTGGCCGTGCGGCGGTGTGTACATGTATGACAAAGCTGTGACTCCGCCGGGACGGCCCGATGACCGCGCCCGCGAACGGAACATTAGACTCGACAGACCAGCAAGCAACTGCAAGGAGGCACGGGTGCTGCTGACCCGCATCAAGGGACCGCGCGATCTGGACCTGCTCAGCCAGGAGGAGCTGATTCAGCTCGCCGCAGAGATCAGGTCCTTCCTCGTCGACGCCGTCTCCAAGACCGGCGGGCACCTCGGCCCCAACCTCGGCGTGGTCGAACTGACGATCGCCCTGCACCGGGTCTTCGAATCGCCCAAGGACAAGGTCCTCTTCGACACCGGCCACCAGGCCTACGTCCACAAGCTGCTCACGGGCCGCCAGGACTTCGCGGGGCTGCGCTCCAAGGGCGGCCTGTCCGGCTACCCCTCGCGCGCCGAGTCCGACCACGACGTGATCGAGAACTCGCACGCCTCCACCGTCCTGGGCTGGGCCGACGGACTCGCCAAGGCCAACGAGGTGCTGGGCCGCGAGGACCACCACGTCGCCGCCGTCATCGGCGACGGCGCCCTGACCGGCGGCATGGCCTGGGAGGCGCTGAACAACATCGCCGCCGCCAAGGACCGCCCGCTCGTCATCGTCGTCAACGACAACGAGCGCTCCTACGGCCCGACCATCGGCGGCCTCGCCAACCACCTGGCGACCCTGCGCACCACCGACGGCTACGAGCGCTTCCTGGCCCGCGGCAAGGAGATCCTGGAGCGCACCCCCGTCGTCGGGAAGCCGCTCTTCGAGACCCTGCACGGCGCCAAGAAGGGCCTCAAGGACTTCATCGCCCCGCAGGGCATGTTCGAGGACCTGGGCCTGAAGTACATCGGCCCCATCGACGGCCACGACATCGAGGCCCTGGAGTCGGCCCTGCAGCGCGCCAAGCGCTTCAGCGGCCCGGTCATCGTGCACTGCCTCACCCAGAAGGGCCGCGGCTACACCCACGCGGAGCAGGACGAGGCCGACCGCTTCCACGGCATCGGTCCCATCCACCCCGACACCGGCCTGCCCGTCTCCACCGACGCCGCCAGCTGGACCTCCGTCTTCGCCGACGAGATGGTCCGGCTCGGCAAGGAGCGCAAGGACATCGTCGGCATCACCGCGGCCATGCTCCAGCCGGTCGGTCTGAAGAAGTTCGCGGACGCCTTCCCGGACCGCATCTACGACGTCGGCATCGCCGAGCAGCACGGCGCCACCTCCGCGGCGGGCCTCGCCACCGGCGGCGCCCACCCGGTCTTCGCGGTGTACGCCACCTTCCTCAACCGCGCCTTCGACCAGGTCCTGATGGACGTCGCGCTGCACAAGTGCGGAGTCACCTTCGTCCTGGACCGCGCCGGTGTCACCGGCACCGACGGCGCCTCCCACAACGGCATGTGGGACATGTCCATCCTCCAGGTGGTCCCGGGTCTGCGCCTGGCCGCCCCGCGCGACGCCGAGCAGCTGCGGGCGCAGCTGCGCGAGGCCGTCGAGGTCAAGGACGCGCCGACCGTGGTGCGCTTCTCCAAGGGCGTCGTCGGCCCGGCCGTCCCGGCCGTCGGCCGGATCGGCGGCATGGACGTGCTGCGCGCACCGGCCGCCGACGCCACCCTGTCCCTCGACTCCTCGAACCTGGGCAGTGCCCCCACGGACGTACTGCTCGTCTCGGTCGGCGCGCTCGCCCCGATGTGCCTGGAGATCGCTGACCTGCTGGACAAGCAGGGCATCACCTCGACGGTGGTCGACCCGCGCTGGGTCAAGCCCGTGGACGAGGCCCTGGCCCCGCTGGCCGACCGCCACCGCGTCGTCGTGACCGTCGAGGACAACGGCCGCGCCGGCGGCGTGGGCTCCGCCGTCTCGCAGGCGCTCCGGGACGCGGGGGTCGACGTACCCCTGCGCGACTTCGGCATCCCGCAGCGCTTCCTCGACCACGCCTCCCGCAAGGAGGTCATGGCCGAGATCGGGCTGACCGCCCCGGACATCGCCCGGCACGTCACGGGGCTGGTGGCCAAGCTGGACGGCCGCTACGACAGCGAGTCGGCCGCCACCGTCGACTAGGACGGGCGGCGCCCACAGCGCTAGATCGCCGCGCGGTTGCACGTCACGGGCCGGGAGATCACTCTTGAGGAGTGGGCCTCCCGGCCCGCTCGCGTGCGTCGACACCTGTTCGGAGGTGCGTCGGTGAGTAGGGATACGAACAGCCCCTTCCGCACCAAGACGGTGGAGCAGTCCATCCGCGACACGGAGGAGCCGGAACACGCGCTCCGCAAGTCGCTCTCCGCCTGGGACCTGACGGTGTTCGGTGTCGGTGTCATCATCGGCACCGGCATCTTCGTCCTGACGGGCATCGCGGCCCGGAACAACGCCGGACCTGCCACCGCCCTCGCCTTCGTGGCAGCGGGCATCGTCTGCGCCCTCGCGGCGCTCTGCTACGCCGAGTTCGCGTCCACCGTGCCGGTGGCCGGATCGGCGTACACCTTCAGCTACGCCTCCATCGGCGAGTTGCCCGCCTGGATCATCGGCTGGGACCTGGTGCTCGAGTTCGCGCTCGGCACGGCGGTGGTCGCGGTCGGTTGGTCCGGCTACGTGCGCCACCTCATGGACACCAACCTCGGCTGGACCCTGCCGACCTCCCTGTCCGGCCCCGACGCCGGCGGCCACTTCGACCTGCTGGCCTTCCTGCTGGTCCTGGTGCTGACGTGGATCCTGGTCGTCGGTACGAAGCTCTCGGCCCGCATCACGGCGGTCGTCGTCGCCATCAAGGTCACCGTCGTGCTGCTGGTCATCGTCGCGGGCCTGTTCTTCATCAAGGCCGACAACTACTCGCCGTTCATCCCGCCGGCCCAGCCCCAGGCCGAGGGCGTCAGCGGCTGGCACTCCCCGCTCGTCCAGCTGCTCTTCGGCTACGAGCCCACCAACTTCGGCGTCATGGGCATCTTCACGGCGGCCTCGCTCATCTTCTTCGCCTTCATCGGCTTCGACGTGGTGGCCACCGCGGCCGAGGAGACCAGGAACCCCCAGCGGGACATGCCGCGCGGCATCCTCGGCTCCCTGCTCATCTGCACGGTGCTGTACGTCGCGGTGACCCTGGTGGTGACCGGCATGCAGAAGTACTCGGAGATGTCCGCGACCGCGCCGCTCGCCGAGGCCTTCAAATCGGTGAACCAGCCGTTCTTCTCGGGCGCCATCAGCCTCGGCGCGTCCGTCGGCCTGATCACCGTGTGCATGATCCTGCTGCTCGGCCAGACCCGCGTGTTCTTCGCGATGAGCCGTGACGGGCTGCTGCCCCGGGTCTTCTCCGTGACGCACCCGAAGTACCGCACCCCCTACCGGGCGACCATGCTGCTCGGCGGGATCATCGCCGTCCTCGCGGGCTTCACCAGCCTGGAGAGCCTCGCCGAACTGGTCAACATCGGCACCCTGTTCGCCTTCGTGGTGGTCGCGCTCGGTGTCATCGTCCTGCGCAAGACCCGTCCCGACCTGCACCGGTCCTTCCGCACCCCGTGGGTGCCGCTGGTGCCGATCCTGTCGATCGCGGCCTCGCTCTGGCTGATGCTCAACCTGCCGGCCGAGACCTGGCTGCGCTTCGGCGTCTGGATGGTCATCGGTGTCATCGTCTACTTCGCCTACGGACGCCGCAACAGCCGTCTGGGCAAGGTCGGCGCGGACGCCAAGTACTGAACGACCGAAGGGTTCGGACGCGCGAACGCCGGAGCCGGCCGTACGGGTCACCCGTACGGCCGGCTCCGTTGTGCGGATCCGGTCAGCCCTTGGCGGGGGAGTCCTTCGCCGAGGCGGGGACCTTCTCGTCCTTGCGCAGGGCGTCCCACAGCTGGGTGGCCTGCGGTTCGGCCACGACCACGCGGTTGGGGTCCACCTTGTCGTAGGCGACCGGCAGCATGATGGTCTCCATCGTCTCCGGGTTCACGCCCTTCATGCTCCGCGCGAAGTCGGACAGCGCGGTGAGCGAGGCCAGATCGGAGTCGGTGGTCAGGGACTTGGTGCCGGCGTCCGCGAGCTTGTAGAGCCGTGCCGGGTTGCCGAGGGCATCCTGCTTCTTGATCTCCGCCAGCATCGCCAGCATGAACTGCTGCTGCAGGCCTATGCGTCCGAGGTCGCTGCCGTCGCCGTAGCCGTACCGGGTACGGACGAACTTCAGCGAGTCGGTGCCGTTCAGCCGGTGCGTGCCCGCGTCCAGTTTCAGACCGCCCTTGGCACCGCTCATCGGCTTGTCGAGGGTGACGGTGACCCCGCCCAGCGCGTCCACCAGGCCCTTGAAGCCGGCGAAGTCCACCTCGACGAAGTGGTCCACGCGCACACCGGACATCTGCTCGACGGTGTTGACCACACAGGCCGGGCCGGCCAGCGAGTAGACGGAGTTGAACATGACCCGCTTCGCGGACGGCACGGACGTGCCGTCGCGGTCCTTGCACTCGGGCCGGGTGATCAGGGTGTCGCGGGGGATGCTCACCGCGGTGGCCTTGGCCCGGCCCTCGGGTATGTGGACCAGCATCGCGGTGTCCGAACGGGCCCCGCTGACATCGCCGTGGTCGAGGTCCCCGTTGGCCCCGGCCCGCGAGTCGGAGCCGAGCACCAGGATGTTCTGCGCGTTCGCGACCACCTTGGCGGGTCGGTTGTCCCCGATCGCCTGATCGAGGTCGACGCTGTCGATGTTGTTGTTGAGGTGGCTGTACGTCCACCAGCCCGCCCCGGCCGCGCCCAGGATCAGCACGGCGACCAGCAGCAGGGTGATCCGCAGAACGCGGCGTCGGCGGCGCCTGGGCCGCACGTGCTTTTCCGTCATGGGGGTGAATCTTAGACAGGTATTCGAATGGCCGGTGCCCGCCCCCCGTGGGGGACGGGCCCGGCCGTCGAACGACCGTCCGCGACCCGGACTAGGCCGGGACGCTCGCGATGCCGGGGGCGAGGAACTTCTTGCCGTTCACGCGCTCCGAGACGCCCTCACGGTCCAGGTACGGCGTGATGCCGCCCAGGTGGAAGGGCCAGCCGGCACCGGTGATGAGGCAGAGGTCGATGTCCTGGGCCTCGGCCACGACACCCTCCTCCAGCATCAGGCCGATCTCCTGCGCCACCGCGTCCAGGACGCGCACCCGGACCTGCTCCTCGGTCAGGACGGAGTCGCCCTGGACCAGGAGCGCGGCGACCTCGGGGTCCAGCTCCGGCTTGCCGGAGTCGTAGACGTAGAAGCCCCGCTTGCCGGCCTCGACGACCCGCTTGAGGTTCGGGGAGACGGTGAAGCGCTCCGGGAAGGAGCGGTTCAGGGTCTCGGACACGTGCAGGCCGATCGCCGGGCCCACCAGTTCCAGCAGCACCAGCGGGGACATCGGAAGGCCGAGCGGCTCGATGGCCTTCTCCGCGGTGGCGACCGGGGTGCCTTCGTCGATGACGTTCTGGATCTCGCCCATGAAGCGGGTCAGGATGCGGTTCACGACGAACGCCGGGGCGTCCTTCGTCAGGACCGCGGTCTTCTTCAGCTTCTTGGCGACGCCGAAGGCCGTGGCCAGCGCGGCGTCGTCGGTCTGCTCACCGCGGACGATCTCCAGCAGCGGGAGGATCGCGACCGGGTTGAAGAAGTGGAAGCCGACTACGCGCTCCGGGTGCTGGAGCTTGGAGGCCATCTCCGAGACCGACAGCGAGGAGGTGTTGGTGGCGAGGATGGCGTGCGCCGGGGCGACCGCCTCGACCTCCGCGAACACTTTCTGCTTGACGGACATCTCCTCGAACACGGCCTCGATGATGAAGTCCGCGTCCGCGAAGCCCTCGGCCTTGTCCAGGACACCGGTCACCAGGGCGGTCAGGCGGTTGGCCTTGTCCTGGTTGATGCGGCCCTTGCCGAGCAGCTTCTGGATCTCGGCGTGGACGTAGCCCACACCCTTGTCCACGCGCTCCTGGTCGATGTCGGTGAGGACCACCGGCACCTCCAGGCGCCGCAGGAACAGCAGCGCCAGCTGCGAGGCCATCAGGCCCGCGCCGACGACGCCGACCTTGGTGACCGGACGGGCCAGGGACTTGTCCGGGGCGCCGGCCGGGCGCTTGGCACGCTTCTGCACCAGGTTGAAGGCGTAGATGCCGGAGCGCAGTTCGCCGCCCATGATGAGGTCGGCCAGGGCCGTGTCCTCGGCGTCGAAGCCCTTCTGCAGGTTGCCGTCCTTGGCCGCGGCGATGATGTCCAGCGCGCGGTAGGCGGCCGGAGCGGCGCCGTGCACCTTGGAGTCCGCGATGAAGCGGCCCTTGGCGACGGCCGTGTCCCAGGCCTCGCCGCGGTCGATCTCCGCACGGACGACCTCGGTGGTGCCGTTCAGGACGTTCGCGGTCCACAGGAGCGACTGCTCCAGGAAGTCCGCGCCCTCGAAGATCGCGTCGGCGATGCCGAGCTCGAAGACCTGCTTGCCCTTCAGCTGCCGGTTCTGGTTCAGCGAGTTCTCGATGATGACCGAGACCGCGCGCTCGGCGCCGATCAGGTTCGGCAGGATGGCGCAGCCGCCCCAGCCGGGGACCAGGCCGAGGAAGACCTCGGGCAGCGAGAAGGCCGGGATGGCCTTCGAGACGGTGCGGTAGCTGCAGTGCAGGCCGACCTCGACGCCGCCGCCCATCGCCGCGCCGTTGTAGTACGCGAAGGTCGGCACGGCCAGCGCGGAGAGGCGCTTGAAGACGTCGTGGCCGCCCTTGCCGATGGCGAGCGCCTCGTCGTGCTTCTTGAGCAGCTCGACGCCCTTGAGGTCGGCGCCGACCGCGAAGATGAACGGCTTGCCGGTGATGCCCGCGCCGACGATGCTGCCGGCCGCGGCCTCCTGCTCGACCTGGTCGATCGCCGCGTTCAGATTGGCGAGGGACTGCGGGCCGAAGGTGGTCGGCTTGGTGTGGTCGAAGCCGTTGTCCAGCGTGATGAGCGCGAAGCGCCCGGCGCCGAACGGCAGATCCAGGTGGCGGACGTGCGCGGACGTGACGACCTCGTCGGGGAACAGCTCGGCCGCGCCCTTCAGGAGCTCAGCGGTGGTGCTCACTTGGAGTCTCCCTCGGCGTTGAAGTTCGGGTTCTCCCAGATGACCGTCGCGCCCATGCCGAAGCCGACGCACATGGTGGTCAGGCCGTAGCGGACGTGCGGCTGCTCCTCGAACTGGCGGGCCAGCTGGGTCATCAGGCGGACGCCGGAGGACGCCAGCGGGTGGCCGAAGGCGATGGCGCCGCCGTACTGGTTCACGCGGGCGTCGTCGTCGGCGATGCCGTAGTGCTCCAGGAAGGCCAGCACCTGCACGGCGAAGGCCTCGTTGATCTCGAACAGACCGATGTCGTCGATCGTCAGACCGG
The DNA here is from genome assembly GCF_042742535.1 of Streptomyces sp. NPDC058880. Taxonomy (NCBI): domain Bacteria; kingdom Bacillati; phylum Actinomycetota; class Actinomycetes; order Kitasatosporales; family Streptomycetaceae; genus Streptomyces; species Streptomyces sp. NPDC058880. The sequence continues at coordinate 111,836 of NZ_JBHYMC010000003.1, read as the reverse complement.
CCTGGGCCAGGGCCTTCTCGGTGGCCGGGATCGGGCCGTAGCCCATGACCTCGGGCTCGACACCCGCGAAGGAGTAGGAGACGAGGCGCATCTTGACCGGGAGGTTGTTCTCGCGGGCGAAGTCCTCGGACGCGATGATCGCGGCGGTGGCACCGTCGTTCAGACCGGCGGCGTTGCCCGCGGTGACCCGGCCGTGCGTACGGAACGGGGTCTTCAGGTTCGCCAGGTTCTCCAGGGTGGTGCCCGGGCGCATCGGCTCGTCGGTGGTGACCAGGCCCCAGCCCGTCTCACCCGCGGCCTCGTTGGTGTTGCGCACCGAGATCGGGACCAGGTCCTGCTGGATCTTGCCGTCGGCGTACGCCTTGGCGGCCTTCTCCTGCGAGCGCACGGCGTACTCGTCGGCGCGGAGCTTGGTGATCGTCGGGTACCGGTCGTGCAGGTTCTCGGCGGTCATGCCCATGAACAGGGCGGACTCGTCTACCAGCTTCTCGGAGACGAAGCGCGGGTTCGGGTCGACGCCCTCGCCCATGGGGTGGCGGCCCATGTGCTCGACGCCGCCGGCGAGGGCGACGTCGTACGCGCCGAACGCCACACCGCCCGCGACGGCGGTCACGGCGGTCAGCGCGCCGGCGCACATGCGGTCGATGGAGTAGCCCGGGACGGACTGCGGGAGGCCCGCGAGGATGCCGGCCGTGCGGCCCAGCGTCAGGCCCTGGTCGCCGATCTGCGTGGTCGCGGCGATGGCGACCTCGTCGATCTTCTTGGGGTCCAGGTCCGGGTTGCGGCGCAGCAGCTCCCGGATCGCCTTCACGACGAGATCGTCGGCGCGGGTCTCGTTGTAGATGCCCTTCGGGCCCGCCTTGCCGAACGGGGTGCGGACGCCGTCGACGAAGACGACGTCCCTGACGGTACGAGGCACGTTGGCTCTCCTCCAGGTGCGGGATGGCACTGCTGCGCGGGGGCGCGTTCGGCTTACGTTGCTGAGCGCCCGCTCACCCGACCATGCTACTTGCGGGTAACCAATGTGCACACCCCCTCCCCGAGGAGCGGCGAAGGTCACACTCCGTTCATCCCCGTCCCGGCCCGGCACGCGCCCCCTCCTCGCGCCGTCCGATCGGAGCGCCCGGGGCTACCCGATGGAGTGGGGCCGCCCGGTCGTCCCGGTCGCGTCGATGGCATCGGGCACCCGGCCCGTGCGAACCCTGGTCGCGTCCCCTGTACGCCCGCCCCCGAGCGCACCGCGCGAACGGAGATCCCGGCCATGCTCATCCCGTCGATCGACCACGACGTCAAGCACACCTCCACGCTCCCGATCAACCAGGACGAGGTCGTCAGACTCTTCGTCCGCGAGCGGGACGGGACGAGGAATCCCACCAAGCGCTCGGCCGTCCTGATGCTGCACGGGCGCAGCGTCCCCGTGCTGCCCGGCGCGGATCTGGGCACCGGCGAGTACAACTGGATGCAGTTCCTGGCCCAGGCGGGCTTCGACGTCTTCGCCATGGACCTCCAGGGCCACGGCCGCTCGCAGCGCCCGGCGGTCATGGAGGAGCCGTGCAACACCCCGGCCGGACCGCAGGCGAAGCTCCTGCTCGACGGCCACCCGCTGGAGGCCCCCTGCACCCCCCACTACGCCCAGCACCTCGGCGACTCCGCCGATGACTGGGCCGCGGTCCACACCGTCGTCGAGTACATCAAGGCCGAGCGCGGCGTGGAGAAGGTCGCTCTCTTCGGCTGGTCCGCCGCGGCGGTCGCGCTGGGACCGTACGCGATCCAGCACCCGGAGAACGTCTCCAGCCTGTTCCTGCTCGCCCCGGTCTTCCGGCCGGACGGACCCGCGAGCAAGCCCGGCACCAAGTGGGAGCGGCCGGACGCGCTGCCCCCTCCGCCGTCCCTGTGGACTTACCCGATGAACATCACCGGCCGGGAGGGCTTCGAGGACACCTGGGACAGGGAACTCGGCTGCGGCTCCGAGCAGCGCGCGGAGGGCATGGTCGAGACCGTGTGGGCGGCGATCATGGAGAGTGACGTGTTGGGCCGCAACTGGGGGCCGCCGGTGTCCGGCGTGCCCTCGGGTGTGCTGCGCTACCGCAACGCGTTCTGGTGGGGCTGGAACAAGGCGGGCGCCAAAGTGGACCACGTCCTGGGCCACGAGGTGCCGGTGCTCATCGTCGTCGGCGAGCATGACAAGACGGTGAACAGTGCTCCCGGCGCCGTTCCCTTCCTCTCGGTCACCGAGCTCTACAAGGCCATCCCGGGCCCGAAGAAGATGCACTTCGAGGTTGCCTGCGCGGGCCACCAGATCCCGTGGGAGCGGGTGGTCAAGCACGTCCACCACCTGTCCCGGAAGTGGCTCAAGCACACCGCGATCGACGGCCACACCCAGGGCACCTTCGCCATGGACACGGAGGGCGACTACACCGAGCGACCGCTCTGATCCGGCCGTGCCCCGGTCCTCGCGTCGGGGACCGGGGCACGTCGGTGGTCTGCTCTGCTACGCCGTGGCGGCCAGGGCGGTGAGGAGCACCGGGGTCACCTGTTCGATCTGCCAGGCCCGGGCGCCGTGTGCGGCCAGGGCCTGGGACACCGCGTCCGCCTCCAGCCGCTGTGGCGGCTCCCAGCACAGGCGGCGGACCGTGTCCGGGGTGATCAGGTTCTCCTGCGGCAGGTTCAGCTGCTCCGCCAGCGCCGAGACGGCGGTGCGGGCCGCGGCCAGCCGGGCCGCGGCGGCCGGGTCCTTGTCCGCCCAGGAGCGCGGCGGGGGCGGGCCGGCCGGGGTCGCCCCCGGCTGGGGCAGCTCGTTCTCGGGCAGTGCCTTCGCCCGGTCCACGGCGGCCATCCACTGGTCGAGCTGACGGCGGCCCATCCGCTGCCCGTAGCCGGGCAGGGCCGACAGGGTGTGCACGTTGGCGGGCATGGCCAGGGCGGCCTCGACGATGGCGGCGTCGCCCAGCACCTTGCCCGGCGACACGTCACGCCGCTGCGCGATCCGGTCCCGGGACTCCCACAGCTCCCGTACGACGGCCATCTGGCGGCGGCGGCGCACCTTGTGCATGCCGGACGTACGGCGCCACGGGTCCTTGCGCGGCGGGGCCGGCGGGGCGGAGGCGATCGCGTCGAACTCCTGCCGGGCCCACTCCAGCTTGCCCTGCCGGTCCAGTTCCTTCTCCAGCGCGTCCCGCAGGTCCACGAGCAGCTCGACGTCCAGGGCGGCGTAGCGCAGCCAGGGCTCGGGCAGCGGGCGGGTGGACCAGTCGACGGCGGAGTGGCCCTTCTCCAGCGCGTAGCCGAGAACGCCCTCGACCATCGCGCCGAGGCCGACCCGCGGGAAGCCGGCGAGCCGGCCCGCCAGTTCGGTGTCGAACAGGGAGGTGGGAACCATGCCTATTTCGCGCAGGCACGGCAGGTCCTGGGTGGCGGCGTGCAGGATCCACTCGGTGCCGGAGAGGGCCTCGCCCAGTGCGGACAGGTCGGGACAACCCACCGGGTCGATCAGCGCGGATCCGGCGCCCTCGCGGCGCAGCTGCACGAGGTAGGCCCGCTGGCCGTAGCGGTATCCGGAGGCGCGTTCGGCGTCGACGGCGACGGGGCCGGTGCCCGCGGCGAAGGCCGCGACCACCTCGGCGAGGGCGTCCGCGTCGGCGACCACCGGAGGAATCCCCTCACGGGGCTCCAGCAAAGGGATCGGCACCCCACCGGGCGGAACAACGACGTCGTCCGGGGGGCCGCCCCCGGTGGTGGTGCGCAGGTCTGCTGCGGTCTCTTGGGCGTCGGTCACCGGTCAAGGGTATCCGTGTATACGACGCGCCCGTCGCCGGAACGTTCCGTCGACGGGCGCGATCAGTATGCGGGGTGTTTTCCGGGGGTATCCCGGACGTCTATCCGGGCGCTCCGGCCCGTGCTCAGTGGATGATCCCGGTCCGCAGGGCCACGGCGACCATTCCCGCGCGGTCTCCGGTGCCCAGCTTGCGGGCGATGCGGGCGAGGTGGGACTTGACGGTCAGGGCGGACAGGCCCATCGAGACGCCGATGGCCTTGTTGGACTGGCCCTCGGCGACGAGGCGCAGGACCTCGACCTCGCGGCCGGAGAGCTCCCGGTAACCGCCCGGGTGGCTCGGGGCGCCCGGGGGGCGGCGGTGCATGCGGGCGGCGGCAGCGCCGATGGGGGCGGCGCCGGGCCGGCTGGGGAGCCCGATGTTGGTGCGCGTACCGGTGACGACGTAGCCCTTCACGCCGCCCGCGAGGGCGTTGCGCACGGCGCCGATGTCGTCGGCGGCGGACAGGGCCAGGCCGTTTGGCCAGCCTGCGGCACGGGTCTCGGAGAGCAGCGTGAGACCGGAACCGTCGGGCAGGTGTACGTCGGCCACGCAGATGTCGCGCGGGCTTCCGACGCGGGGGCGGGCCTCCGCGATGGACGACGCCTCGATCACGTCACGGACTCCGAGGGCCCACAGATGGCGGGTCACGGTGGAACGGACGCGCGGGTCGGCCACGACGACCATGGCCGTCGGCTTGTTCGGGCGGTAGGCGACCAGGCTTGCGGGCTGCTCGAGAAGAACGGACACCTAGGCCTCCTGGGGGAGTGGCGGGACGGCCGGCTCGGGGAAGGAAGCCGGTGCGAACCGTGCGGATGGTCACTGACTCCTTCGGCACGTCACCCGCCCGGCTTTAGGGAATGATCACGATTTGGTGAGTAACAATTCGGGCAATTCAGACGCACGATCGATCATCGGGTGATCAGAAGCCCACAACGGAGGCCGCGTTCCGGTACTCCGCCGCGGACCGCGGTCGGGCGCTCCCCGCCCCGTGGGGCCGGACGGCCCCGTGTCTACGGGTGGTGCGGACCGCGGCGCTGTGGCAGGGAGACCACGCCCGTCGCCGTGTCCGTCGGGCCCACCGGCGGCAGCCCCGCGATCTGGCAGATCAGTTCGCACCACGCCGACAGGTGCGCCGGGGTGTCTGGCACCCCGCCCACGCCCTCGCGCGGCGTCCAGGACGCTCTGATCTCGATCTGCGTCGCGGGCCGCCGCTCGGCGAGCCCGCCGAAGTAGTGCGAGCTCGCCATGGTCACCGTGCCGCTCGCCTCCCCGTAGGCCAGCCCGCGCGCCTCCATGGCCCCCGTCAGCCACGACCAGCACACCTCCGGCAGCAGCGGGTCCGCGGCCATCTCCGGCTCCAGCTCCGCCCGCACGAGCGTCACCAGCCGGAAGGTCCCGTGCCAGGCGTCGTGCCCGGCCGGATCGTGGAGCAGGATGAGCCGGCCGTCGGCCAGGTCGTCCTCCCCGTCCACCACCGCGGCCTCCAGCGCGTACGCGTACGGGGCCAGCCGCTGGGGCGGCTTCGCCGGATCGATCTCGACCCCCGGGCGCAGCCGGGCCTTCTTCAAGCCTTCGACCGCCCGCCGGAACGGGAGCGGGACCGAGCTCTCCTTCGCACTGTCCGCACCGTCGGCGCCATCTGAAAATCGTCCCTGAGCCGCAGCCATGCGGGGAAGACTAGGCGGTATGTGCAGCCGTACGGCGCAGGGACACCCGTGCCGCGACGGGCACTTCTTCATACGTGCGAAGATTTGGGTCGTGAGCGCCAACGACCGCCCCCAGGGCCAGCCGAGCCAGACGTACGATTCCGCCTTCCTGAAGGCGTGCCGGCGGGAGCCGGTGCCGCACACGCCGGTGTGGTTCATGCGGCAGGCCGGGCGCTCCCTCCCCGAGTACCGCAAGGTCCGCGAGGGCACCGCGATGCTCGAGTCCTGCATGCGGCCCGACCTGGTCACCGAAATCACCATGCAGCCCGTGCGGCGCCACCACGTCGACGCGGCGATCTTCTTCTCCGACATCGTGGTCCCGCTCAAGGCCATCGGCGTCGACCTGGACATCAAGCCGGGCGTCGGCCCCGTCGTCGCCCAGCCGATCCGCCGCCGTGAGGACCTCGCACAGCTGCGCGACCTCACTCCTGAGGACGTCTCGTACGTCACCGAGGCGATCGGCATGCTCACGAGTGAACTGGGCTCCACGCCGTTGATCGGTTTCGCGGGCGCGCCCTTCACCCTCGCGAGCTACCTGGTGGAGGGCGGTCCCTCGAAGAACCACGAGCACACCAAAGCCCTCATGTACGGGGACCCGCAGCTCTGGGCCGACCTGCTCGACCGCCTCGCGGAGATCACCTCCGCCTTCCTGAAGGTCCAGATCGAAGCCGGCGCCTCCGCCGTGCAGCTCTTCGACTCCTGGGTGGGCGCACTCGCCCCGGCGGACTACCGCCGCTCCGTCATGCCCGCCTCGGCGAAGGTCCTGCAGTCCGTGGCCTCCTACGGTGTCCCGCGGATCCACTTCGGCGTGGGCACGGGCGAGCTGCTCGGCCTGATGGGCGAGGCCGGCGCGGACGTCGTGGGCGTCGACTACCGGGTCGCGCTCGACGAGGCGGCCCGCCGGGTCGGTCCGGGCAAGGCCCTCCAGGGCAACCTGGACCCGGCCGTGCTCTTCTCCACCACGGAGGCGGTCGAAGCCAAGACGGACGAGGTCCTCGCCGCGGCCGCCGGCCTGGAGGGCCACGTCTTCAACCTCGGCCACGGAGTCCTGCCGACGACCGACCCCGAGGCGCTGACCCGCCTGGTGGACTACGTCCACACCAAGACGGCCCGCTGAGCCCAGCCGTACCCGAGCGGGTGCGGTACCGCGCCGGTCAGACCCCCGCCGCGCGGACCGCGGAGACGGCCTTGCGGGCCGCCACCAGGACCGGGTCCCAGACTGGGGAGAACGGCGGCGCGTAGCCGAGGTCGAGCGAGACCATCTGGTCCACCGTCATTCCCGCGGTGAGCGCCACCGCCGCGACGTCCACCCGCTTCGCGGCGCCGGCGCCGCCGACGATCTGCACGCCCAGCAGACGCCCCGTCCGGCGTTCCGCCAGCATCTTCACCGTCATCTCCGCCGCCCGCGGGTAGTAGCCCGCGGTGTTGGTGGAGGTGACGGTGGCCGTGACGAAGCGCAGGCCCGCCTCCAGCGCGTCCCGTTCGCGCAGCCCGGTACGGGCGATCTCCAGATCGCACACCTTGCTGACCGCCGTGCCGACCACCCCGGGGAAGGTCGCGTAGCCGCCGCCCACGCCGGAGCCGATGACCTGGCCGTGCTTGTTGGCGTGAGTGCCGAGCGGGACGTGCCGGGTGCGGCCCGCGACCAGGTCGAGGACCTCCACGCAGTCGCCGCCCGCCCAGACGTTCCCGTGCCCCCGGACGCGCATCGACAGGTCCGTGAGGATCCCGCCCGAGGATCCGAGCGGGAGGCCGGCGGCGCGGGCCAGCGCGGTCCGCGGCTCCACGCCGATGCCCAGCACGACCACGTCCGCCGGGTACTCCTCGCCGGCCGCCGTGGCGACCGCGCGGGCCCGGCCCGCCTCGTCGGTCAGGACCCCGGTGACCTCGGTGCGCGCCACCGTGCGGATCCCCATGAGGTTCATCGCGGTGTGGACCAGGCCGCCCATGTCCGGATCCAGCGTGGCCATCGGCTGCTCCCCCCGGTGCAGGACCGTCACCTCGTAGCCCCGCAGCTTCAGGGCTTCGGCCATCTCCACGCCGATGTAGCCGGCGCCGACCACGACCGCCCGCCGGCCCCGTGCGCGTTCCAGGGAGTCCATCAGCCTGCGGCCGTCGTCCAGGGTCTGGATGCCGTGCACCCCCTGCGCGCCGAAGCCGGGCAGGCGCGGGCGCACCGGCCGGGCGCCCGTGGCCAGCACCAGCTTGTCGTAGTGCATCCACGATTCGGACCCGCTGTCCAGATCGCGGGCGCGGACCCGGGAGCCGGCCGGGTCGAGCTCCACCACCTCCGTGCGGGTGCGCAGGTCGATGGCCCGGGCCCGGTGTTCCTTGGGGGTACGGGCGATCAGGTCGTCGCGCTCGGCGACCAGCCCGCCGACCCAGTACGGGATGCCGCACGCCGAGTAGGAGGTGAAGCGTCCACGCTCGAAGGCGACGATCTCCAGTTCCCCGGCGCCCTTGAGCCTGCGGGCCTGCGACGCGGCGGACATCCCCGCCGCGTCGCCCCCGACCACCACCAGTCGTTCCGTCACCATCTGCCCGTACCGCCCCTTCACCGCCGTCGAATGGTGAACACGCTACGGGGGACGGTGCGTTCAGTCCCGCACGTCCGCCCCGCTGTCCACGGCCGGGCCTTCGGCCGGCGGTGCCGTCCGGGCGGCCGGGACCGGCATTCGCTCCTGGGCCGGCGTCTGCTCCGGGGCCGGCATCTGCTCCGGTGCCGGGCCCGTCCCCGGACGCCCGGGCCGCCACCGCCGGCGGACCCGGACCACCAGTGCCGCCACCGCAGCCGTCAGCAGGAACGGCAGCAGCGCCCCCAGCGCCACCACGAGGTAACGCAGGATCTTCGTGAAGACCTCCCAGCCGCCGTTCAGCGCGCCGAGGAAGGTGGGCTCCTGCTCCTCCACCGCCTTCGCGGGGGACGGCTCGGAGACCTCCAGGGTGATCGTGCCCATCGAGGTCCGGTCCTTCAGCGCCGTCTGCTGCGCCAGCAGCGACTCCAGATCGGACTGGCGCCGGCTCAGCTCGCCCTCCAGCATCACCACCTCGCTCAGCGCCGAGGCCTTGCCCATCATCTCCTGCACCCGCGCCACGCTCGCCCGCTGCGAGGAGACACGACTGTCGATGTCGGCGACCTTCTCGGTGACGTCCTGTGCGTCGACCTTGCGGCGCAGCAGCTTCCCGCTGCCCTCCATCGCACCGAGCACGGCGTCGTAGCGCTCGGCGGGCACCCGCAGGGTCACCGTCGAGGTCATCCGGCCGTCCTCGCCGCGCTTGGTCGATTCGTTACCGACGTAGCCGCCCGCGCCCTCGGCCGCGGTGCGGGCCGCCGCCAGGGCCCGCTGGACGTCGGGCGTCTCGATGCCGAGCGTCGCCGTACGGATGACGTTCGGGCGGACCGCGACCGGCGCCCCGTCGTTCCTGCCGGCCGACTCCGCCGCCCCCGCCGACCCGGCCGGGCCCGGCGCCGCCGCGGCGCCCGCCGCCCCCTCCCGGGCCTTCCCGTCCGCATCCTGCGGCGCGACGGCCGCCTTGTCGCTCGCGGAGCCCCCGCCGCCCGCGCCACAGCCGGTGAGCGCGAGCGCCCCGGTGAGACAGAGGGCGGCCAGGGCCGCCGCGGAACGGTGTCTGCTGATGCTGCGCATCGCCTTGAACCCCCGATGATCGGCTGGTGTTGCCGTTTCGACGTACAGGGTCCCGCCGCGGGTTTCGCACACGCGGTTCCGGGCCGGTCCCGATGAGGTCACGGTCCGGCCTCGGTGATCGGTCTGAGACGATGTGTCCATGCACGAAGCGGACATGCGTACGGATCGATCGGCGGGCCCCACTCGGCCGGACGGCTCCCCGAGCCATGTCGTCGTCATCGGCGGCGGCATCGCGGGCCTCGCGGCGGCCCACCGGCTGCTCGCCGAAGGCGCCCGCGTCACGCTCCTGGAAGCGGGAGCGAGGCTCGGCGGAAAGCTGTACTCCGGTGAACTCGCCGGAGCCCGCGTGGACCTCGGCGCCGAGTCCGTGCTCGCCCGCCGCCCCGAGGCGGTCGCCCTCGCCGAGGCCGTGGGTCTCGCCGACGCCGTGCAGCCGCCCGCCACCGCCACCGCCCACCTGTGGACCCGCGGCGCGCTGCGGCCCATGCCGCGCGGCCACGTCATGGGCGTCCCCGGCGACCTCGGGCCGCTCGCCGCCTCCGGGGTCCTCTCCGCCGAGGGCCTCGCCCGCATCGAGGCCGAGCGGACCCTGCCGCCCACCGAGATCGGCGAGGACGTCGCCGTCGGCGCGTATGTGGCGGCCCGCCTCGGCCGCGAGGTGGTCGACCGGCTGGTGGAACCGCTGCTCGGCGGGGTCTACGCGGGCGACGCCTACCGCATCTCCATGCGGGCCGCCGTGCCCCAGCTCTTCGAGGCCGCCCGCAGGCACGCCCTGCTGGGCGACGGTGTGCGGGAACTGCAGCGCGCGACGCAGAGCGGCCCCCAGCAGGCCGGCCCGGTCTTCGCCGGCATCGACGGAGGCATCGGACGCCTCCCGCTCGCGGTGGCCGACGCCTGCCGCCGGGCCGGTGCGCGCATCGTCACCGGCGCCCCCGTGCGCGAGGTCCTCCGTACGACCGACGGATGGCGGGTCGTGGCCGCCGGGGAGACCGTCGACGCCGACGGCGTCGTCCTGGCCGTCCCGGCCGGGCCCGCCGCCCGGCTGCTCGACGCCCTCGCGCCGGCCGCCGCGGCCGAGCTGGACCAGGTCGAATACGCCTCCATGGCGCTGGTCACCATGGCCTTCCGGCGCGGTGACCTGCCGTCGGCCGTCACCGGCGGCGGCGCCAGCGGATTCCTCGTACCGCCCGTCGACGGCCGGACCATCAAGGCGTCCACCTTCTCCAGCAACAAATGGGCCTGGGCCGGCCGGGACACCGACCTCTTCCTCCTGCGCACCTCCGTCGGCCGGTACGCCGACGAGCGCGACCTGGACCGCGAGGACGGCGAACTCGTCGAGGTGTCCCTCACCGACCTCGGCGAGGCCGTGGGCCTGACGGCCCGCCCGGTCGCCTCCACGGTCACCCGCTGGGACGGCGGACTGCCCCAGTATCCGGTCGGCCACCTCGGACGGGTCGCCCGGATCCGCGGCGCCGTCGAGGCCCTGCCCGGCCTCGCGGTGTGCGGCGCGCTCTACGACGGTGTGGGCATCCCCGCCTGCATCGCGAGCGCCGGCCGGGCGGCGGACACGGTGATCGCCGCGCTCGCTGCGCGTACGGCACCCCTGGCTCCGACCACTGATCAGCGCACGGGACAATAGACACATGACTGCACCAGAGAAGATTCCCAACGCGGGGAAGAAGGCGAAGGACCTCAACGAGGTCATCCGCTACACCCTGTGGTCCGTCTTCAAGCTGAAGGACGTCCTGCCGGAGGACCGCGCCGGTTTCGCCGACGAGGTCCAGGAGCTGTTCGACCAGCTGGCCGCCAAGGACATCACCGTCCGCGGCACCTATGACGTCTCCGGCCTGCGTGCCGACGCCGACATCATGATCTGGTGGCACGCGGAGACCGCGGACGAGCTGCAGAGCGCGTACAACCTGTTCCGCCGCACCAAGCTGGGCCGCGCGATGGAGCCGGTGTGGTCGAACATGGCCCTGCACCGCCCGGCCGAGTTCAACAAGTCGCACATCCCGGCCTTCCTGGCCGACGAGGTCGCCCGCGACTACGTCAGCGTCTACCCCTTCGTCCGCAGCTACGACTGGTACCTGCTGCCCGACGAGGACCGCCGCCGGATGCTCGCCGACCACGGCAAGATGGCCCGCGGTTACCCGGACGTGCGCGCCAACACCGTCGCCTCCTTCTCGCTGGGCGACTACGAGTGGCTGCTCGCCTTCGAGGCGGACGAGCTGTACCGCATCGTCGACCTCATGCGTCACCTGCGCGCCTCCGAGGCCCGCATGCACGTCCGTGAGGAGGTGCCCTTCTACACCGGGCGCCGCAAGTCCGTCGCCGACCTGGTGGCCGGGCTCGCCTGATACCTCCCCTGGGGGGACGGACCGGAGGACGACCACACCGTCAGGTGAGTGCCTCCGGTGGATCGGGAGGCACAGCCCCCGAAACGACGCAGCCGGAGACCCCGCCCGGAAGTTCAGACGACCGGCGGCAGCAGCGCCCTGCGGGCGCCCGCCGCCCCGTCGTCCAGCGACACCGGTGCGGGCTCCGGATGCGGCGCGCACGTGGCGCGCCACCCCGGGGTGGCGCCCGTCAGCAGATACCGCTCCACGTGCCGGTCCACACAGCCGTTGCGTCCGCCGACGACTCCGTGGGAACCGGCCCCCGTCTCCGTCACCAGTGACGCCCCGGCGCCGAGCCGCCGCTGGAGTTCCAGCGCGCCCGGGTACGGCGTCGCGCCGTCCCGTTCCGCCGCGACCACGAGGGTCCGCGGCAGCCGCTCGGGCTGCGCCCCCACCGCCACGGGCGCGCGCGGCCCGGCAACCGGCCAGGACGCGCACGGCAGGTTGAGGAAGGCGTTGGCCCAGGTCTCGAAGGGGGCCGTTCGCGCCAGCTCGGTGTTGTCGCGGTCCCAGGTCTCCCAGTCCGCCGGCCAGGAGGCGTCGTTGCACAGCACCGCCGTGTAGACGGCCGTCGCGTTCTCGGCCGCGGCCGCCGTCGCCGGGTCGGGCGTGGCCTGGGCGGCCAGCAGTGAGGGATCCCCGCGCAGGAAGGCGGCCAGGGCCGCGGCCCGGTCCGGCCAGACGTCGTCGTAGTAGGCCGCCTGGAGGAAGGCGGCCCGCAGCTCGCCGGTTCCGACGGTGCCGCCCGCCGGGGTGCGGGACACCGCGTCACGGACCCGCTCGTAGCCCGCCTGCACGGCTGCCGGGGTGGTGCCGAGCCCGTACGTGCCGTGGTGGCGGGCCACCCAGGAGCGGAAGTCGTGCCAGCGGCCCTCGAACCCACGTGCCTGGTCGAGGTTGTTGCGGTACCAGACGCGGCGCGGATCGGGATCCACCGCCGAGTCGAGGACCATCCGGCGGACGTGGCGAGGGTATTGGGTGGCGTAGACGGCGCCGAGGTAGGTGCCGTACGAGGCGCCCATGAAGGTCAGCTTCTCCTCGCCGAGCGCGGCCCGCAGCACGTGCAGGTCACGGGCATTGTTCAGCGTCGTGTAGTACGGCAGCGCGGCACCGGCCCGGCGCGCGCACCCCCGCGCGTACTCGCGGGCCCGCGTCAGCCGTTCCGCCTTGTACGCGGGGGAGGGGTGGACCTGTTCCTGTACGGGCCCGTGGGTGCGGGCCGCCGGGTCCGTGCAGGACAGCGGGGCCGAGCGCCCGACCCCCCGCGGGGCGTAGCCGACGAGGTCGTAGGCGGCGGCGATCCGCTCCCAGCCGGCCAGGCCGGCGACGAGTGGGAAGCGCATTCCGGAGGCTCCGGGGCCGCCCGGGTTCTGGACGAGCGCGCCCTGGCGGGCCGCGCCGCCGGCCCCGGTGGCGGCGGCGCGGCTGACGGTCAGGGAGATCTGCGGGCCGTCGGGGCGGGCGTAGTCGAGCGGTACGCGCAGGGTGGCGCACCGGACACGGGACGGCAGTTCCTCGACGGCGGGGCAGGTGCGGAAGTCGAGGCCGGAGGCCCCGCCGCGCCGGGAGGCGGCTGCGAGGGCCGCGCGGCGGGCGACGAGGGCGGCTCCGGCGCTCTCGGCGTCGGCGGATCCGGTGGCGCCGGCGGATGGGGTGCCCACCGGGGGCTGCGGGGGCCGCGGAACCGGGGCGGCCACCGCGGTGGGCGCGCACAGGGCGAGCAGCAGTGCGGCCGCGGCGGCCCCGTGGTGTGCGGTCGGCGTGCGCATGACGTCCCCTGCCTTCCATCCGATGAACCGATGAGAGGCCTGCGCGCCGCGGTTGTAAAGGATCACCGGCCGGTGTCGGCGGCCGTGACCCCTATGGACGCATCAGGAACTGCTGGAGCAGCTGGAGCTGCTCGAACTCGAACAACCGGAGGAGGAGCCGCCACAGCTCGAACCGCTACCGCCACCGCCCGAGCAGCCGGATCCGCCAACGCCTCCGCAGCCACCGCCGGAGGAGCCGCCGGAGGAGGAGCCGCAGCCCGAACCGCTCCCGCCGCCCCCGTCGCTCGTGGCGCACCACATCACCGGCAGCAGCTCGGGCGAGGAGTCGGACGAGGACGAGCGGGTGTCCGGGCGGTGTGGGCGCGCACCCGCCTGCGCGGCCGCCAGCCGGGTGCCGCGCGCGGCGGGCACCAACTGCTGGCGCAGGAAGGGATCGCGCAGGCCGCGCAGGCCGAAGAGCGCGGTGTGCACGTGCGGGGTGGGGTCGTTCACGTACGCGGAGCGCATGGCGAGCAGCGCCCGCCGCCCGGCCCGGGTGATCCGGTTCCCGGCGCGGGCCATGCAGAACAGGCCCAGGACGATGCCCGCCAGCAGCACGGGCGCCACCAGCGCGATGAACGGCACACCGGGGTCGGGGTCGAGGGCGAAGCCCACGACCGTCAGCGGGATCGAGACCAGCAGCCAGACCGCGCACACGACGGCCTGGACCAGCCCCCAGCGGCGCCAGGTCCGGCCGCCGCCGGGCGGTGCGAGAAGCCCGCGGGCGGCCAGCGCGTCCCCGATCCGCTGCACGGCCGGGTCGCGCATGGCGGCATAGCGCACCTGGTAGAGCCAGCCCGAGGGGGCTCCGGCATGCGCCTGGAGCACGGCCCGCTCGGCGGGGCCGCCGGCCCGCGCTCCCGGGCGCACCTGGACGATGCCGGGGCCGCCGACGACGAGCCGGCCGTCCCCGAGCATCGAGACGAGCGCGGCGTCCACCACGGTGCCGGGTCCGCCCACCAGGAAGGCGGCCTCGGACAGGTCGCGCAGGGCTGCCGAGGGGGCCGCGCCCGCGGGCCGGGCGCGGCGCAGCCCGCGCAGGAGGAGGCCGCAGGAGACGGCGACGGCGAGCCAGACGGCCGCGGCGAGGACGTTCACGCGGCCCTCCCCGTGAGCGCCCGGGCCCAGCGGACGATACGGCGCGGCGGCCTCGCCCCCGCCCGCTCCCGCCACCAGGCGGTGAGCCGGCGCCGGGCGGCCGGGTCGGCCGGAAGGTCCCGGATCAGCAGGTGCTCGGCGAAGTCCAGGGCGTCCCTGCGGTATCCCGCGGTCATGGGGCGGCCCTTCGCGTAGGCGAGGAAGGCCTTGCGGTACGGTTCGCGGCCGCCGAGGATCCCGGGCAGTTCCGGAGCCACCTTGGCGACCACCTCGGCCCGCTTGGCGGCCAGCGCCCGCGCCTGCACGCGGATGCGCGCACGGTCGAAGCCCTCGGGCACGGGGGTCCCGGCCACGAGCGCGGACAGCAGGGCCGCCTGTCCCAGTGCCACGCGGGTCCGCCTGGCCTCGCAGGCTCCCTGCCCCGGGAGTTCCTGGACGGCTCCCGGCTCGGCCCCGGATGCCGCCGGGGCCGTCCGGCCGGCCGTCACGACCTGACGGATCGCGGCCAGTTCGGCCGCCAGCTCCGTCTCGGGCGGGAAATCGTCGTCCCGCTCCAGCAGGACGCCCGCCGGCTCCACCCGGGAGCGCAGCTCGGCCAGCAGTGCGAGCACGACCGGCGGTACGGGGTGCGCGTGGGTGTCGTGCCACACGCCGCCCCGTTCGATGCCGCCCGCGACGTGCACGTACGCCAGGGCCTCCAGCGGGATCGCGTCCAGGACGGCGGTCGGGTCCTCGCCCCGGTTGACCCGGTTGGTGTGCAGGTTGGCCACGTCGACGAGCAGCCGGACCCCGGTCCGCTCAACCAGTTCGGTGAGGAACTGCCCCTCCGTCATCTCCTCGCCCGGCCACGAGAACAGCGCGGCGATGTTCTCCAGCGCCAGCGGCACCGGCAGCGCGTCCTGCGCGATCCGTACGTTCTCGCAGAGCACGTCCAGTGCGTCGCGGGTGCGCGGCACCGGCAGCAGGTGCCCGGCCTCCAGCACCGGCGAGGAGGTCCGTACGAAGGCGATGTGCTCGGTGACGAGCGGCGCCCCCAGCGCCACCGCCCGCTCGCCGAGCGCCGCGAGCTTCTGCGGATCCGGGCGGTCGGCCCCGCCGAGGCCGAGCGACACCCCGTGCGGCACGATGCGGGTGCCCCGCTCGCGCAGCCGTCCGAGAGCCTCGGGCAGGTGGCCCGGGCAGATGTTCTCGGCCACCACCTCGACCCAGTCCAGGCCGTGCAGCCGTTCGACCGCATCCGCGATCTCCGGCCGCCAGCCGATGCCCACCCCCAGGTGTGCCATGGGCTTCATGTCCCCTCGCCCCCTCTCAAGCACCGTGTGCCGGTGTCATGCACCCGACGCGGTCGCGCCAATCCCAGCAGGGGACGTTCAGAGCAACATTTGAGGTTCCGCCCGGCAGGTTCGGCCCGGCAGGTTCCGGGCGGCCACCGGGTCTCTCAGAGCCGGGCCCGCAGCGCCGGGTGCTCGGCGACCACCGTCGCGCTGCCGGGCGCGATCTCGGTGAACCCGGCGTCGCGGACCACCGGCAGCCCGCTCCCGCTCAGCTCCGTCCACCGCTCGCGCGCGGCCGTGCGCACGGCCAGGCGGAAGCCCGACTCCTGCCAGGCGGCCCGCTCCGCCCGCGTCAGCTCCCACCACGCCAGCTGCGCCGCGTGCCCGGCCTGGGCCATCGCCTTGCCGGCCGACATCTCCAGACCGGGGTTGAGCCACAGCACCGGCAGGGCGGAGGCGTCGGCTTCGGCGGCCGGCTCCGGGTCGTCGAGGTCGGTGCCCGACACCTGCAGCTTGGCGAGCTCCTTGGGCCAGCCGTCGAGGGGCACCGGAGGGAACACCCGGACCTGTGCCGCCTCGCCGTGGACCGTGACGCCGGGCAGGGCCTGCGCCTTGCGCCACTCCGCCCCGCGCGCCCGCCGGACCACCTTGCGGATCCGCGCGTCCTGCCAGTCCCGGACCGCCTGCGCCCACTCGCCCTCGCCGTCCGCCCGCTCGTCGGTGAGCAGGACCAACACGGCCCGTGCCGCGGTCTCCAGGGCATCGGTCCGGGCCGGGGGCTCCGCCTTCTCGATGCGGACCACCAGCGGCAGGACGAACTGCGGGGCCTCGTCGCGCAGTACGTGCTCCCGTCGGAAGGCACTGTCGGCCCCGACCGCGGGTACGCCGGAGGTGTCGTCGGTGTGCTGGCTACTCATCCCGCCAAGGATGCCAGGCTCCACCTCGGGGAGGATGTCCCGGGTGGCGGACCCGGGCGAGGATCGGGGCCATGAAGAGTGATCTTTTTGCGTCCGAGCACCTGGCCCGGGCAGCCGCTGCCCCCGGGATGAGCCTCCAGAACGCCAAATCGGTGAAGTACAACGTCAACGGGGAGATGCTGGCCCGTCAGGGATCCATGGTCGCCTTCCGCGGCAATCTGCAGTTCGAGCGCAAGGGACAGGGCATAGGCGGCATGCTCAAGCGCGCCGTCACGGGCGAGGGCCTGGCGCTGATGTCCGTACGCGGCCAGGGCGAGGCCTGGTTCGCCCACCAGGCGGGTGACTGCTTCATCATCGACCTCGAACCCGGAGACGCCCTCACCGTCAACGGGCGCAACGTGCTGTGCTTCGACCCGACGCTGTCCTACGAGATCAAGATGGTCAAGGGCGCCGGCATGACCGGCGGCGGCCTCTTCAACAGCGTCTTCACCGGCACCGGCAAGCTTGCCGTGGTCTGCGACGGACACCCGATCATCATCCCGGTCACGGCCCAGGCCCCCGTCTACGTCGACACGGACGCGGTGGTCGGCTGGAGCGCCCGGCTGGAGACCGGGCTGCACCGTTCCCAGTCGGTCGGGTCGATGATCCGTGGCGGCTCCGGCGAGGCGGTCCAGCTGAAGCTGAGCGGCGAGGGATTCGTCATCGTCCGGCCGAGCGAGCTCACCGAGACGGCGGTCGCGCGGTGAACCCGGCCGGTGTGGGCCGCCGCTCCGGCTGCCGCCGGCCCTGGGCGCTGCGCGGGGCCTCTCCGGAGCTGCCGCTCGGCGCCCGGCCCGCACCGCCCACGTCCCCGCGCGCTTCCCGGAGGAGGGCCGACCGCTACGTCCCGATCAGCTGTGAGACCTTTACGAACCGGTAGCCGCGCTTGCGCAGTTCCGGCACGATCTTCCGGACGGCCTCCTCGGTGACCGGGGCGGCGCTGCGCGTGCAGTGCATCACGACCACGGAGCCGGGCTTCACCCCGGCGAGGACCTGCTCGGCCACCGCGTCCGGGTCCGTCGCGAAGGCGTCCCCGCTGACCACGTCCCACTGGACCGCCGTGACCTTGGCCGTGGACAGGGCCCGCAGCGCCGGGTCGTCGTAGCAGCCGCCGGGGAAGCGGAAGTACGGGACCGTGTTGACGGCGCCTGCCTGGCGGAACGCGGCGAAGGCCCGGTCCACGTCGGCGCGCGCGGCGGCGCCGTCGAGCCGGGGCAACCCGTAGCAGGGGGAGGTGAAGGCGTGGTGGCTGTAGGAGTGGTTGGCGATCTCGAAGTTCGGGTCGGTCCCGATGGCCTTGGCCTGGTCCGGGTACTCCTCGGCCCAGCGGCCCGTCATGAAGATCGTCGAAGGTACCTTGAGGGTCCGCAGCGCCGAGATCAGTTGAGGGTTGTCGAAGCGCTCCCCGCCGGCCGCGCGCGGCCCCTGGTCGGAGGTCATGTCGGCGTCGAAGGTGAGCGCCACGGTCTTGTCCGTGCGCTGCCCGGCCCGTTCGAAGACGGGGGTCAGGCCGTTCGGGCCGGGCGCGAGCGTCGGTGCCGTGCCGGGCGCGCCGGCGAGCGGGGCGCCCGGGGTGCCGGGGGAGGAGCTCGGGGAGGAGGCGGCCGCGGTGCCGGGCGCGGAAGCCGCGGGGGCGGACGCCGGCGGCGTGCCCGTGCGGGCTTCACGGCCGGTGTCCTTGGTGCCGGATCCGCCCCCGCAGCCCGCGAGGGAAGCGGCGAGGGCGGCACTGAGTGCGGCCGCGGCCGCAACCTTGCGTACAGAAATGGTCACGCACGCAAAATATATGATTATGTGACAAGTGGGTGCATGCGGTACTTCCCCGCGTGCCGCAGGCTCCCGGTCAGCGCCGCCAGGGACCCGTGACGGCGAAGGTGGTGCCCGGTGCGTAGGCGTTGACGTACATGGTCCGCCCGTCGGGGGAGAAGGTGACCCCGGCGAACTCTCCCCACTCCGGGGCCCCCGGTCCGCCGATGTCGTCGGCGTTGCGGGCCACCGGATAGACCTCGCCGCCCGCCGTCACCCCGAACACGTACTGCGCCCCGCCGCCGTCCTCGCACACCATCAGCCCGCCGTCCGGGGCCAGGCAGATGTTGTCGGGGGAGTCCCCGGGCAGCTGTACGTCCGCGGCCGGCCCGAAGAGCACGTCCAGCCGGAGCCGGGCCCGGCCCGGATCGTAGAACCACACCTGCCCGTGGTGGTCGGCGGGTGCGCCCTCGCCCCTGCGGGCGTAACTGGACACGAAGTGGACGCCGTTGCCGCCCCAGTAGCAGCCCTCCAGCTTCTGCGCGTGGGTGATGCCGCCCGCCCCGAAGTCCTGGTGCCGGATCGGGGTGACGGCCGCCGACGGGTCCGGTACGGGCACCCACTCCACCGGGAACTCGGCCCCGGGCTCGTCCACCACCGCAAGGTCCGCCACACCCGGGACCCGCAGGGCCTCCAGGGCGCCGCCCGCCCGCAGCGAACCGGCGGCGCCGAGCGGCCGGGCCGGCAGGAAGCGGTAGAACAGCCCGAAGGGCCGCACGAAGGCGTCCTCGGTCTCGTAGACCACCCCGCGGTACGGGTCCACGGCGACGGCCTCGTGCGCGAAGCGGCCCATGGCGGTCAGCGGCACCGCGCCGGTGCGCCGCGGGTGGGCCGGGTCCACTTCGAAGACGTAGCCGTGGTCGCGCTCGTAGCCCGAGGTACCGGCCCGGTCCTCGGTCTCCTCGCAGCTCAGCCAGGTGTTCCAGGGGGTGCGCCCGCCCGCGCAGTTGACCGCCGTGCCGGCGAGGGCGACCCGCTCGCCGGTGACCCGCCCGTCCGGGGCGAGGTCGAGGGCTGTGCAGCCGCCGAGCGCCCCAGGGTCGTACGTCAGCCCCGCCACGGCGGGCACCCGCAGGGCGGCGCCGGCCCTGTTCTCGTGGTTGCGCACCAGCCGCACCCGGCCGCCCCCTGCGTCGAAGGCGGCCATGCCGTCGCAGTGGGCGGGGACGGCGCCCTCACCGGAGCGCATCGGGTCGCCCGCCCGCGAGAGCACCCGGTAGCCGAACCCGGCGGGCAGGTCGAGCAGCCCGCGCGGGTCGGGGAGCAGCGGCCCGTACCCGCCGCCGGCGCGCGCCGCCCGGGACGAGGCGGGGGAGCCGCCGGCGAACAGCGCGCCCAGAGCTCCGCTGAAGGTGATCGCGCCGGCGGCGATCAGGCTGCGTCGGGTGACGGACATCGGCGGCTCCCGGGAGGACGTCGGGCCCCTGAGGGGGTGTCCCGCCGATCATGCCGGGCGTGCGGCCGGTCCTGCCGGACCGACAGGTGCCCACAGGTACCGAAGCGTGTCGAAAAGGGCCCGTTCGGCGCCGAACAGCTTGGAACGGCGCCGAGCGGGCCGAGCGGTCCGAGCGGTCCGAGCGGTCCGAGCGGGACGGGCCTACGGGCGCGTGGTGCCCGGCAGGCAGGCCACCGCCGGGTTGAAGGTCTCGTGCAGGCCTCCGGGGTTCTTCTTCCAGAGCCACAGGTGCAGGGCGTAGTGCACCGGCTGGCCGGGGAAGTTGCCGGGCTTGGGGCCCTTGAAGGCGGTGCCGAACAGGGCGGGACGGTCGTCGTCCGTGGTCAGCTTCTGGTCGCGGTCGTAGACCAGCCACTGGACCCCGACGAGGCGCTTTCCGCCGCGCCCGTCGTCCTCGTAGTACAGCGCGGCGGGCTTGGCCGGGTCCACGGAATTGTCGTACGCGTGGTTGAAGTGCGGGTAGCCGAGCGCGCCGCTCCCGCCCGCCCGGTCGAAGACGCAGTACCTGTCCGGCACGTAGCCGGCCGCCACCGCGTTGGCGTGCACCTGGAACCTGGCGGTGGCGGCGTACGCGACCCCCAGGTCGGCCGTGGCCCGGCCGCGGTCCGGGCCGTGGCCGGCGGCGGCCGGCGGTGCGGCGACGGCCGCCAGGACGAGCGCGGCGGCTGCGGTGAGGGCGGGGGCGAGACGTCGGGCCATGCGCGGGCTCCTCGTGACGGGCTGGCTGGTGGCACGGCAGCCCTTCCCGCTGGCCGCCGCATCCGGCCCGGGTCCGTCCCGACACGGCACGGACGGGCGACCGCCGATCGGCCGTGGGTCGGCCGACGGTCGGCCGGCGGCCGGCCCGCCGCACCCGGCCGGGCCGGCGGCCGGGCGCTCCGCCCGCGGACGGCCCCCTCCCCGGCTCCGGTGGCTCACCCGAACGGGAGCGGCTCCGTTTCACGGCGCACCGGCCCGGGGAACCGGTGAGTCCGCAGACGGCCGTTGCGACGGCCACGGCCACGGCCACGGCGGCCGACGCGACGGAGGGTGCGGAACATGGCGCAGCGGGATGCGGCACCGAACGGCGACGGAGCACTGCGCGACATCGTGTCCGCCGTCTCCCGGGGCGCACCGGAGTACCGGCAGTGCCCCCACCCCGTGTACGCGGCCCTGCGCGAGCAGGCCCCGGTGTGCCGGCTGACCCCGCCCCACGGGGTCGACACGTATCTGATCACCCGCCACGACGACGCCCGCGACGCCCTGTCGGACCCCCGGTTCAGCAAGGACATGCGCGGCGCCATCGACACCTACCACGCCGTGTACGGCAGCTTCTTCGACGCGCTCGACGACAACGTGCTCTTCTCGGACCCGCCGCGGCACACGCGGCTGCGCCGCATCCTGCGCAGCGCCTTCACCCCCAGGCGGGTGGAGCAGATGCGTCCGAGGATCACCGAGATCGCGGAGACGATCCTCGCCGAGTGCCGCCGGGCCGGGACGGTCGACCTGATGGCCGCGTTCGCGTTCCCGTTGCCGATCGCGGTCCTGTGCGAACTGATGGGCATCCCGCAGGAGGACCGCCCGGAGATCCTGGAGCAGTTCGCGGTGGTAACCCGCTCCCGGTTCGACCCCAGCCGCAGGGCGGAGCTCAAGGCCGCGGAGGAGCGGCTCCAGCACCGGCTGGAGCGGCTGATCTCGGACACCCGCGACCACCCGTCGGACACCTTCCTCAGCGACCTGGTCCAGGCGGAGGAACGGCTGGAGGACCCCGAACTGGTCGCGTCGCTGTGGGTCCTGTTCTTCGCCGGCCACAAGACCACCGCCTACCAGATCGGCAACTCCGTCCTCAACCTGCTGCTCCACCCCGACCAGGCGGCCCGGCTCCGCGCGGACCCCGGGCTCATTCCGGGGGCGGTCGAGGAGATGCTGCGCTACGAGGGATCGGTGGAGACGTCGACCTTCCGGTATGCCGCCGAGGAGGCCCGGATCCGGGACACGGTGATCCCCAAGGGCGCCCTGGTGCAGATCGCGATCTCCTCGGCCAACCGGGACCCGGAGCGGTTCGACGCGCCCGACGACCTGGACGTGACGCGCGAGGGACTCCAGGGCACGCACCTGGGCTTCGGCCACGGCACCCACTACTGCCTGGGGGCGCCGCTGGCGCGGCTCGAACTCGAGATCGCGCTCGCCTGCCTCCTGCGGGAGTTCCCGGACATGCGGCCCGTGGACCTGGAGGAGACCGGGGGAGCGTGGCTCAAGGGACCGGTGGCGGCCTTCCGCGGGCTGGAGCACCTGCGGATCGTCCTGGAGCCGTCGCGCCCGGACGGCGGGCCGGGCGGCGGCCCAGGCGAGCCGGGCGAGCCGGGCGAGCCGGGCGAGCCGACCCTGGCCTCCGTGGCTTCCGGAAAGTAACCCAGACCCGATGGACGGTGGATTGGCATGACGGATTCCGTGAGTACCCCCGGAGTGCGCCTCCTGGGAACACCGGCGGACGAACTGCGCATCGCCGCGGTGGGCACCAGCGAGGTCATCCGGATCGCGCGCGGACCCTCAGCGCCGGGCCCGGACACCGCGGGCACGGTCCACTCGAAGATCGACATGCACCACCACTTCTGCGCCCCGGAGTGGCGGGAGTGGGCCGTGCACCACGGGTTGATCGAGCCGGAGCGGCTGCCGGCGTGGAGCCGGCTCGACACCGAGGCGGCGATCCGCTTCATGGACGACGCGGGCATCACCACCGCGGTCCTCAAACCGATGCTGCCCGCGCGGTACCGCTCGTCGGCGCAGCTGCGCGAGGCGATCAACATCACGCTGAGGTCGATGATCGAGGTGGCGACCTCGCACCCGGGGCGGTTCTCGTACTACGTGCCGCTCTTCCTGGACGACCCGGAGGCGTCGTCCTGGGCGGTGCGCCGCGGCCTCGGGCAGCTCGGCGCCGTCGGCGTCAACGTCACCGCCAATTACGGGGGCGTCTATCTCGGGGACCCCGCCTACGACCGGCTGTTCCACGAGCTGAACGAGTGCCGCGCGGTGGTGGACACCCACCCGCACAACCTCCCGGGCGGCCCGCCCGGCGCACCGACCGTCCCGGGCATCCCGAACTTCGTGTGCGACTTCCTGCTGGACACCACCCGGGCCGCGGTGAACATGATCAGCCGCAGGACGCTGGACCGGTTCCCGGACATCTCCGTGGTCCTGCCGCACGCAGGCGGCTTCCTGCCGTACATCGCGACGCGGCTGCAGGCCCTCGGGCGGTTCTGCGAACCGAGCGTCGAGCCCGCCGCCGTCCGCGACCATCTGAGCCGCTTCTACTACGACACCGCGGGGCCCATGGCGCCCGCGGCGACCCTGCTGGAGCACGTGCCGGCCGACCACATCCTCTTCGGCACGGACTGGCCCGCCGCACCCGCCGACACGGTCATGGACCTGGCCCTGCCCGCCCTCGACGCGGACCCGGCCTTCACCCCGGAGCAGCTGCGGGGGATCTACCACGACAACGCCATGCGGCTGATCCCGCAGTTGGCGACGGCCTGACGGGGGTGCGGGCCGCGTCGTGCGGCCCGCACCCCCGGCCGGTGTCCCGGGAACCGGGATCAGACGAGCTTGGCGCTCAGGGTGATCGTCGTACCGGTCAGGGCCTGGCTCACCGGGCAGTTCTTCTTGGCGTCCTCGGCGGCGGCGAGGAAGGCGGCCTCGTCCACACCCGGGACCGTGCCCTCGACGGACAGGTGGATACCGGTGATGCCCTCACCCGGCTGGAAGGTGACGTCGGCCTTGGTCTCCAGCCGGCTGGGCGGGGTTCCGGCGCCCGCCAGGGCGTGCGAGAGCGCCATCGAGTAGCAGCTGGAGTGGGCGGCGGCGATCAGCTCTTCCGGGCTGGTCTTGCCGTTCGCAGCCTCGGCGCGCGCGGGCCAGGAGACGTCGTACGAACCGATGCCCGAGGAGTCGAGGCTGACGACGCCCTTGCCCTTCAGCAGGTCGCCTTCCCAGACGGTGTGCGCGTGACGCGTGGTGGCCATGGTGATCCCTTCGCAGAGGTGGGGAAACGGCCGGGCTCCCGAGAAGGGGGCCCGGCGTCCCCAAACCTACTGGGACACCAGGGGTTTCGCGTCGCGCGCCAGCGCGGTGAGCCGTGATATGGCGCGGAAGTACTTCTTGCGATAACCGCCGTTCAGCATGTCATCGCTGAACAGCTTGTCGAAGGGGACCCCGGAGGCCAGGACCGGGACCTCGCGGTCGTACAGCCGGTCGGCCAGTACCACCAGCCGCAGCGCGGTGGACTGGTCCGGCACCGGGCCGACGCCGGTCAGGCAGACGGCCGTGATCCCGTCGGTCAGTGCGCCGTACCGGCTCGGGTGCACCCGGGCCAGGTGTTCCAGCAGGCCGGGGAAGTCGTCCAGGCTCGCGCCATCGGTCGCGTAGGCGGCCTTGGCGACCTGCTCGTCGGAGAACGGCGCCGGGGCCTCGGGCAGGCCGCGGTGGCGGTAGTCCTGGCCGTCGATCCGCAGGGGCCGGAAGTGCGCCGACAGCCCCTGGATCTCCCGCAGGAAGTCCGCGGCGGCGAAGCGGCCCTCGCCGAGCTTGCCGGGCAGTGTGTTGGAGGTGGCGGCCAGCGCCACGCCCTGCTCGACGAGACGGCTGAGCAGCGAGGACACCAGCACCGTGTCGCCGGGGTCGTCCAGCTCGAACTCGTCGATGCACAGGAGCCTGTGCCCGCCCAGGGTCTGCACGGTCTGCTGGAAGCCGAGCGCGCCCACGAGGTTGGTGAGCTCGACGAAGGTGCCGAAGGCCTTGAGCGCGGGCTCGGCCGGGGTGGCGTGCCACAGGGAGGCGAGCAGATGGGTCTTGCCGACACCGTAGCCGCCGTCGAGGTAGACCCCGCGGGGCGCGGCGGGAGCCGCCGGCTTCCTGGAGAACCAGCGCTTCCTGCCGGAGCCGCTCGCGTGCGCCCCGCCCAGGCCCGCGGCGAAGCCGCTCAGCACGGTGACGGCCTCGGCCTGGCTCGGCTGGGCCGGATCGGGGTTGTAGGTGTCGAAACGGACGGAGTCGAACCGCGGCGGCGGCACCATCTCGGCCACCAGCCGCTCGGCGGGAACCCGCGGCTCGCGCGCGCACAGGGCCTGCGGCCCGGCGTCGGCTATCGGGGGCCGGCCGGAGGTGGGGAGAGATGTCGACACAGCCCTTAACTCTACGGGGCGTGGCACACTGCACCGATGCGACGCCTGTTCCCTGTGACCGATCAGACACCAGACCAGAGCCAGGACGGGACGGACCGGGAGTGGTCGCTCGACGAGCTCGCGGACGCCTACGCCTACCCCGCCCTCGCGGCGGACGGCCGCTGGCTGAGGGCCAACATGGTCTCCACCCTGGACGGCGCCGCCCAGCACGACGGCCGCTCCCAGCCCATCTCCGGCGAGACCGACATGCGGATCTTCGGCACCCTGCGGGCGCTGGCGGATGTGGTGGTCGTCGGCGCGGAAACGGTTCGCCAAGAGGGCTACCGCCCGGCCCGTGCCCGGGAGGCCTTCGCGGCCCGCCGCGAAGCCGCCGGGCAGGGCCCGGCCCCCGCCATCGCCGTGGTCACCGCGAGCATGGACCTGGACTTCTCCCTTCCCCTCTTCAGCTCACCGCTGGTGCCGACCCTGGTGGTCACCGGCGCCGCGGCG
The DNA here is from genome assembly GCF_042742535.1 of Streptomyces sp. NPDC058880. NCBI lineage: Bacteria > Bacillati > Actinomycetota > Actinomycetes > Kitasatosporales > Streptomycetaceae > Streptomyces > Streptomyces sp. NPDC058880. The sequence continues at coordinate 86,229 of NZ_JBHYMC010000003.1, read as the reverse complement.
CCGCCCGGCCGGGTGGCCGAGGCGCAGGCCGCCGGCGCCGAGGTGGTGGTGGCCGGCGAGGGTGCGGCCGTGGACGCGGCCCGGGCCGTGCGGGAGCTCGCCGGGCGCGGGCTGCGCCGCCAGCTCACCGAGGGCGGGCCCCGGCTGCTGGGCCAGTTCGTGGCGGCCGACGTGCTGGACGAGCTGTGCCTGACGATCTCCCCGACGCTCACGGCGGGCGGCGCCCAGCGCATCACCGGGGGCCCTGCCGTCACGGTTCCGCACCGGCTCGCGCCCGCCTGCGTACTGGAGGAGGCCGGGTTCCTGTTCACGAGCTACCGTCGGATCTGACAAGGGGCGGAATTTCCCGTTCCGCTTTGCTTCCGCTGGGCACATATACCTGCGCAGGCCCCGTGCGACAGCGGGGCAGGATGGTTTCCGCAGGGGCCGGCCGACCGGCCTCGGCCCATGAAGGAGAGGGCGTCCGTGTTCACGAGCGTATTGATGATCGAGCAGCCGCTGACCACGGTGGACGTGGACTTCGTCACCAGCCTCCACGGAGACGACCCGGTCTCCTTCGTCGTCCTCATGCAGCCCCGGGGCGACCAGGACCGACTGCTGCGCGCCATCGACGACGTAGCGCTCGGTGAGCTCCCGGAAGCCATCCGCGAGGGCGACGAACCCGAGGGCGAGGACGCGCTCGGCCCCGCCGCGCACGCCCTCGCGCACTCCCTGAACGCCCTGCGCCAGAAGGGCGCCAAGGCCGTCGGGCAGATCGTCGAGAAACATCCGCTCGACAAACTGCAGGCCGTCGTGGACGAGACCGGGGCCGACGAGGTGATCGTCCTGACCTCCCCGCACTTCGTGGAGGAGTTCTTCCACCGGGACTGGGCCTCCCGGGCGCGCCACAAAGTCGGCGTTCCCGTGCTCAAGCTCTTCGCCCACAACGAATAGGCTTGGGCCCAGAGCCCGACACGTACAAGCACCGCACTCGATCCTGGAGCGACCTGAATGAAGCCCGGCCTGCCGACCGCCATGGAACGGCCCCACTTCATCGGCATCGGCGGCGCCGGAATGTCCGGCATCGCAAAGATCCTGGCCCAGCGCGGAGGGAAGGTCGCGGGCAGCGACGCCCGCGGCGACTCCGACACCGCCGAGGCGCTGCGCGCCCACGGCGTCACGGTCCACGGCGGACACGCGGCCGACCACCTCGCCGCCGACTCCACCTGCGTGGTCGTCTCCAGCGCCATCCGCGCCGACAACCCCGAGCTGGCCCGCGCCGCCGAGCTGGGGATCCCCGTCGTGCACCGCTCCGACGCCCTCGCCGCGCTGATGGACGGACTGCGCCCGATCGCCGTCGCCGGTACGCACGGCAAGACCACCACCACCTCGATGCTGGCGGTCTCCCTCGCGGCCCTGGGCCTTGACCCCTCGTACGCCATCGGCGGCGATCTGGACGCCCCCGGCTCCAACGCCCATCACGGCGAGGGCGACATCTTCGTGGCCGAGGCCGACGAGAGCGACCGCTCGTTCCACACGTACGCCCCGCAGGTCGCCATCATCCTCAACGCGGAGCTCGACCACCACGCGAACTACGCGTCGATCGAGGAGATCTACGAGTCCTTCGAGACCTTCGTCGGCAAGATCGTGCCCGGCGGCACCCTGGTCGTCGCGCACGGCCAGGAGGGCGCCGCCGAGATCGCCCGCCGGGTCGCGGGCAGGGAGGGCCTGACCGTCGTCACGTACGGAGAGGAGGAGGGAGCCGACGTCCGGATCGCCAAGATCACTCCGCGTGGTCTGACCAGCGAGGTCACCGTCGTCCTGGACGGCCGGATGCTCACCTTCACCGTCTCCGTCCCCGGCCGCCACTACGCGCACAACGCCGTCGCGGCCCTCGCCGCGGGCGTGGCCCTCGGCATCCCCGCGCACAACCTGGCCTCCGCGCTCGGCAAGTACACCGGCGTCAAGCGCCGCCTCCAGCTCAAGGGCGAGGCCGCCGGCGTGCAGGTCATCGACTCCTACGCGCACCACCCGACCGAGATGAACGCCGACCTGGAGGCCATCCGCGGAGCCGCCGGAGACTCCCGCATCCTGGTCGTCTTCCAGCCGCACCTCTTCTCCCGCACCCAGGAACTGGGCAAGGAGATGGGCCAGGCCCTGGCCCTCGCCGACGCCTCCGTCGTCCTGGACATCTACCCCGCCCGCGAGGACCCGATCCCCGGCGTCACCAGTGAGATCATCATCGCGGCGGCGCGGGCCGCGGGCGCCGACGTCGCCGCCGAGCACGACAAGAGCGCCGTCGCCGACGTCGTCGCGGGAATGGCCAAGCCCGGCGATCTCGTTCTCACGATGGGCGCGGGCGATGTCACGGACCTCGGTCCGGCCATCCTGGCCCGCCTGTCGAGCTGACGGAACGAGGGAGCGGAAGAGTCATGTCGTACGAGGTCGAGAAGACGGACGAGCAGTGGCAGGCGGAGCTGACCCCGTCCGAATACCAGGTGCTGCGCCTCGCCGGCACCGAGCCGGCCTTCCGCGGTGAGTACACCGACACCAAGACGGAGGGCGTCTACTCCTGCCGCGGCTGCGGGGCCGAGCTGTTCCGCTCCTCGGAGAAGTTCGCGTCGCACTGCGGCTGGCCGTCCTTCTTCGACCCGAAGGACAGCGACGCCGTCGAACTGCTCGCCGACACCTCGCACGGCATGGTCCGTACCGAGGTCCGCTGCGCGAAGTGCGGCTCCCACCTGGGGCACGTCTTCGAGGGCGAGGGCTACCCGACGCCCACGGACCAGCGCTACTGCATCAACAGCATCTCGCTGCGGCTGACACCAAACGAGGGCTGACAGGCGCGGCCGCCGTAGTCGACCGCGCCCGAGATGACTTGAGCCCCGGACACCGATGGTTTCCGGGGCTCTCGTGTTGCTAAGCGACCTGTGCGCCCGGGCGTTTGAAGACCTGGCGCCCGTGCCACAGGACGAACTTCGGGTCGATGGTGGGCCGTCCGGGCCTGGGCGCTGACACCGGCTGGCCGTGGAGGGCGTCGACGGCCTGTCCTGAACGGCTCCGTGCCACGTACAGCTGGGAGACCTGGATGCGCAGGTCGGGCAGGAGCCCCAGCACTCCGAGGTCGAAGAGGGAGTGGTGGAGGGAGCACAGGGCCAGCCCGTTGTTCACCTCGTCCGGGCCGTCCTGGCTGTGCCAGCGCACGTGGGCGGCCTCCAGCCCCACGGGATTCCTGCCCAGTGCGCCATCGAACCCGCAGAAGGCGCAGGCGTACGCGTATGCCTGCAGTACCTCCTCCGCGAAGCCGGCGCGCCGTGCGCGCCGCTTCCGCTGTTCCGGCACGTAAGCGGTCTCGTCGAGGGCTGTCAGGTCCAGGCCGACGGCGTCGCAGATGGACGCCTCCAGCGCGGTGGTGAAGTGCTGCTCCAGCAGCAGGCGGGCCGCGGCCGCGAGCGTGCCCGAGTCGGTGAGCAACGTCTCCACATCGGGTCGCAGTCGCCCGTGGGCTCCCCGGGATCGCAGCCAGCTGCCCCGCTCCGGGGCGTCCGGAGTGATGGTGCGGTCGTCGCTATCGCGTGGTTCCCACAGCCCTCGCTCCAGGTGCACGAAGGGCATCGCAGCGCGCTCGCGCGCCCGAGTGGGGCTCGTCACGGCAGGCCCGAAGTCGTTGATCAGCCGACTGACGGGCTCTTCTGCTTCGTCGTACGCGACCGCGGTGCTGCCCGAGGCGGCGAACCGACCCAGGAGCCAGAGCACGAGCAGTGGTTTGTGCGGGGCTCGCCGCCCACCTATCTGTGCCCGGCGCAGCCCGGACAGCGCGCTCATCAGTTCATCTCGTGTCACGGGGTCCGTACACTCCGTCGCTGTCGGTCGGGGGAAGACCACCGTAGCCCGGGCCTTCGGGCCCGGCGGGGCGAGCCAACGCGACTTCAGTGTTCGGCTCTCCGGCGCGTGTGCCGTGCAGGCGGAGTGGTGAGGATGGCGGCAAGGGCAGGATTCGAACCTACGTCCACCCGGAGATCGAGCCGGGCGCTCCTCCGCAGAGCTTCCTCGCCGCCGCCCCGATTCTCGTCAAGCGCGGACGTCCCGGGCAACTGATTTGCGGCCCGGGGCGGTCGGAACGTCAGATCCATTCCTCGGCGGCGGCTCGCTTGCCCCGGCCCGAGAACACGCCGGTGGACCGCAGGGCGCTCGCCATCAGAGGATCGGCCACGGCCACGCCGTGCACCAGCTCCGGCGTACGGCTGAAACGGACGGCCTGCGCGGCCGGCCGGGGCGCCGTCCAGCCGCCGGCCACCGGGTCAACACCGTTGCGCTTGCAGGCCGCCTCGACCAGTGAGCGGGGGCAGTCCTTCTCGCCCCGCAGGACCTCCCACGGCCGGGGCAGTTCCGCCCACACGTAGGTGTCCGGATGCAGTCCGCCACCGCTCCTGCGGTGCCAGTAGGCCACGTCGGCTGCCATCAGCCGGGGCACCTTGCCCGGGCACACGCGGTCCAAAAACTCCTCCTGGCCCAGCTCCGTCAACAGCGCGAACCAGTGCGCGCGGGCGGTGCTCCAGGCCTGTGCAGCCTGGTTCCACGTCGACGAGTCGTCGCCACGCCGCACGATCATGCTCGCGGCTTCGATACGGGAGCGGTTCCAGGCGTCCTCCAGCAGCTCGGCCACGGTCCGCAGGAAGCCGTTCCAGCGGACCAGGAGCCGGGTTAGCTCCTCGTCGGAGAGGTGCCCCAACACCTCGGCGGTGGGGTGGACGTGTGCGACGGCGTACCAGTTCGCCCGCCCGGGCGCCGCGCGCAGCCGTCGGAAGAGAGCGTCGGCGATCTCGTCGTACGGGCGGCGCTGCGTGCCGTTGGTGAAGATGCTGCGCATGTTCGCGCGGGCTGTGAGGTAGGCGATGAAGGCCGCGGAGTCCGGGTCGGCGGCGAACAGCTCGTACGGCAGGGTGTGTGCGAGCGCGCCCTTGCCGGTCATGGTGACCTCGCGGCGGCACTGCTCGTGGATGAGCCGGGCCAGCTTGGCCTCCATCCGGCGCAGCAGCCGGAAGCGCTTGTTGTACTGGCGTTTGGAGACCTCGCCGATGCCGGCTTCGGCGCGCTCGGCCCGGTTCAGCCGGTCGAGGCCGAAGTCGTTCTCCCCGTACTGCCGGTGGATTTCCTCGCCGGCCCGGCGGATCACGGCCTCGATCTCCGCGGGATCGTCTCCGGCTCCCCCGGGGATTCCGGGCATGGACGCGAACAGCGCCCCGGCTCGGGCGAGCTGGCGTTGCGCGCCGACGGGTCGGACGAAGTCCTCGAGCATGGAGGTGTAGCCGTGCCACAGCCTGTGCAGCGAATGCTCGGCGGCCTTCTCCAGGGCGCCGGCGGTGGCGGGGTCGAGGGCGACCTCTCGGGCAGCGAACAGGTCCTGGATCAGCTGGGCTATGTCCTCGGGGCGTTTGCGGAGCCCGAGCGAGGCGTGCAGCTCGCGCAGCAGCTGCTCGGCATAGTGCGACGGCATGCGCCACACCTTGCCAGCGCCCGCACGGGACCTCCACCGGATAATCGGCGGTCTTTCCTTCCGTCATTCGCCTAGCCTTTTGCCATGGCAGGCAGAAACCTCACTTATCGGTTCGTTGACGGCGAGCGCATACCCGGGACCTGGCGGCACGCCTTCATCTGCAACGGCTCCTCCTACTTCCTGACGGACCTCCTGATCTACGCCGACGGGCTGATTGACTGCTGGGGACTGGTCACGCTGGACGAGTTCGCCGAGAAGCTCCGGACGGGGTGGGTCGCGACGGAGCTGGAGGAGGGGGCGGAAGCCTCCGCGCACCATGTGGCCGGGTGGAGGTTCGCGGACGTCCACTAAGAACGCACTTGAGGCGCGGAGCCTGGCGCAGGACGCCCCTCGGCGGGCGCAGTGGGACGAAGCCCGCCCAGCCGTGATGGCACGGCTACTCCGAGCCAAGTACACGCAGAACCCCGCGCTTGCCGAGGAGCTGCTCGGCACGGGGGATGCCACGCTGCTCTACACCGATATGGGATCTCCCGGGTATTGGGGCCAGCACGGCCGGGCAGGGCTCAACTGGATGGGGCGACTCCTTGAGCTCGTCCGGGCCGAACTCCTCGCTGACCGTGCCGGCCTCACACCCTGATGGGACGGGTTGAGGCGTCCGGACGCCGGAGAAGTGTGAATCGCCAGGGATGACGGCTGGCCGTCCTTCTTCGACCCGAAGGGCAGCGACGCCGTCGAACTGCTCGCCGACACCTCGCACGGCATGGTCCGTACCGAGGTCCGCTGCGCGAAGTGCGGCTCCCACCTGGGGCACGTCTTCGAGGGCGAGGGCTACCCGACGCCCACGGACCAGCGCTACTGCATCAACAGCATCTCGCTGCGGCTGACCCCCGCCGCGGACGCGGGCTGACCCTCAGGACGCATCAGGGGCGCCCAGGACCGACCGGGGCCGCCCAGGACATCGGTGGGCCCTCCCGGACCCGAGCGGACCGGGAGGGCCCACACTCCTGTCCGCGGGATGCCGTGAGGGATCCGGGCTCCGCACGGGCCCGGGCGGTCGCGTGCTCAGCCGCTGCACTGGGTCAGTTCGCCGCCCTGGCGGACGCTGTACTGGCCGGGCGGCACGTTCATGACCTGGAACCCGCCGTTCTGGGCGATCTCGACCGTCCCGCCGAAGCCGGCCGACCCGTACACGTAGGCAGGGCCCGGGGTGAAGCCGCCGCCGGACAGGTGCACCTTCCCGTTCTCCAGGACCCCGGAGGTCGAACACGTCGCGGCCGGGACGGCGGCCGGCGTGGTCTGCGGTATCGCCGCGAGGGCGGCGGGGGCGGCGGCGAACGAGGCGGCCGCCAAGGGGCCGAGGATGAGAAGCCGTGTGCGCCGGTTCATGAGCCTTCCTTGACCAGGGGGAATCGAGAGGAATCGGGAGGCCGCGGACCGCGGGGCGCGGGCCGCGGGCACCGCTCTTCCATCGTCACCCCGCCCCCGGCCCGGTGCGACCGGAGGGGCGGCTGGCCGGAATCGGGCCGCCCTGATGTCGGGGACGTCGCGGTTCGATTCCGATCCGGTCTCTGGCCTGGGACGATCCAACGGAGATAGCACGGTCGGCCGGTGAAGACACCTATCCGATTCCTCCGTCTGTCTGGTTATGATCGGCCCCTCACATCCCGTCACCACCACACCGGTTGTGACAGTCCCCTCCGCAGTGCCGTGCCCGGTCCGGCCGTTCGGCCACCCCCGACGTCCCCACGCCCCCGCTCCCGAGGACCGATGTCTCCCATAGAACCCGAAGGCGCAAGAGGACGGCCGATGCCGCGTCGCTGGCGCACCGTGCGCCTGCGCACCCTCCTCATCTGGCTGGCAGTGGTTCCCACCGTGGCGATGGGCACCCAAGTCACGTTGACCGCGCAACGGTTGCTGGAGCAGTCGGCCCAACTGCGGGCCGACGTGGAGGCCGCCGAGCGGGTCGGAGCCCCGCTCTACACCCTGATGGTCGACATGCAGGCGGAGCGCACGGCGACCGCCTCCTTGTGGGCGGGCACCGCCGGGTCCGAGGGGGAGCTGCGCGTACGGCGCGCCGCCACGGACTCCGCCGCGGCCGAGTTCCGCGCGCTGGCCGACGATCCCTCACGGTCCTTCACGGAAGTGACCCGGCCGCTCGACAAACTGGCCGCCTACCGCCAGCGCGCCGACACCCGCAGCGGTGCCGCCGACAGCACCCTCGCCTACTACTCCGACGTCATCGGCAAGGTCATCCAGGTCTACCAGCAGGAATTCAGCCACGCGGAGGACGCCGAACTCGCCCAGGCGAGCCGCCCCGTGGTCTCGATGCTCCAGGCCACCGAGATGGTGGCCCGCGAGGACACCGTCCTGGCCCTCGCCGGGCCGTCCGGGGAACTGGGCTTCGTCGGCTACGACCAGTTCGTCAGCTCCCTGGGAGCCCAGCGCTACCTGCACGAAGCTCTGATCGTGCCGCATCTGACGGCGCGGGACGAGCGGTTCTACGAGCGGGTCGTCGGCTCCGAGGACTGGCAGGCGAAGACGCGCATCGAGAACGCCGTCCTCTCCGGGCACAAGGACACCGTCTCGGGTGTCAAACTCCCCGGCGAGGTGGCCGACTGGTCGTCCGCGCACTCCAACTTCTCCGTGCAGATGACCACGCTCAACATCGACCTGGCGCGCTCGGTGCTCGCCCGCGGCGAGGCCAAGGCCGCAGAACTGCAGGCCGAGGTCGCCTGGCTGATAGCCGGCAGCGGCGGCGGGCTCCTCGCCGTCGTCATCGTGGTCGTGCTCACCACCCGGTCGGTCCTGCGCCGCCTGGATGACCTGCACGAACGCACCGTGACCGTGGCCGAGGAGACCCTCCCCGAGGTCGTCGCCCGGCTCCAGCACGGACAGAGCGTGGACCCGGAGGTCCTGCCGGCCGTGAGCGGGGACCGGGACGAGGTCGGACGCATCAGCGACGCCTTCGCCCGGGCCGTCGCCGTGTCGGTGGACGGACACCGCCGGCTCGCCGCCGAGCGCCACGGGTTCGGCCTGTTCGCCTCGGGCATCGCCTCCCGCACCGGAAACCTCGTCAGTCGCCAGCTGAGCCTCACCGAGGACCTCCAGGACGCCTTCGGCCACGACGAGGCACTGCTCGCCCAGCTGATGCGGTCCGACCAGCTGACCGTCGGCATGCGGCGGCAGATCGAGAACCTGCTGATCCTGGCGGGCGGCGAGGTCCCCGACCCGCACACCGAGCCCATGCGCGTCGCCGACCTGCTGCGCGAAGCCGCCGCGGAGGTCGAGGACTTCCGCCGCATCGAGCGGCAGGCCCTGGACGAGACCAGTGTGGAACCGGGCGCCATCAGTCAGATCAGCCACCTGCTGGCCGAGCTGCTCGACAACGCCACCCGGTTCTCCCCACCGAAGTCCAAGGTGGTCATCCGCGCCGAACTGGTGGCGGACGGCCTGTCCGTCGAGATCGAGGACCGCGGCCCGCGGGTCTCCCCGGAGCGGTACGAGGAGATGAACGGGCGCCTGCACCAGGCCCCGCCGTACTCCGTCCTCGCGCAGAACGCCCACCGCCTCGGCCTCTTCGTCGTGGGCCACCTCGCCGACCAGCTCGGAGCCACGGTCACCCTGCGCCGCTCGGTGTACGGGGGCACCTGCGCCGTGGTGATCCTGCCCGCGCACCTGCTGCTCCCGAGCGAGGGGGAGACCCCGAGTGAGGGCGCCGGCAGCCGACCCGCCTCCCCTGCCGAGGTGCCCGCCCCGGCGGCGGCCCCCGGGTCCGCTCCGGCCCCGTCGGACCCCGTACCGGTCCGCTCCGACGAGCCCGCCACCAGGACCGCGCCCGGCACCGAGCACGAGCAGGGGACCGAGCAGGAGCCCGAGCCCGAGCCGGTGCCCGAGCCGGTGGCGCACACCAGCGCCGGACTGCCCAGCCGCCGCACCAGGACGCCGCGGCACGCACCCGCCACCGCCCTCGCGGACCGGCCCGCCCCGGCGACCGCCCCGACGCGGCCGGCCCTCCCCGAGCGGGTCCCGCAGACCCACATAGCCGACCAACTGCGCGCGCCCCACGCGCCGGAAGCACCGGTCCCCCAGGACACCGCGACGCCCGAAGAGGTCGCCGACGCCTGGGCGGACTACGAACAGGGGACCCAGACAGTGGAAGAAGAGCTCCGACGGGATCAGCCATGACCACCTCATCGAACACCGCGGCATCCAACGACGCGATCTACAGCGTCCTCGACAACAACCTGAGCAGGATCGCCGGCATCCAGGGCGCCGTGCTCCTGTCCAACGACGGCATCAGGCTCAGCGACTACCTTCTGGACCAGCCCCAGGCCGAGCGCATGGCGGCCGCCGCCTCCGGCATCGCCTCCACGATGAAGGCGATATCCCGGGAGATCGACGGTGGCCGCGTCATCCGCCAGCTCGTCGAGATGGACGACAGGTACCTCTGCATCGTCGGGTGCGGCGAGGGCAGCACGCTCATCGTGGTGACCTCCCGCAAGGCGCGCCTCGGCGAGCTCGGCGGCGAGGCCGTACGCACCGCGCAGGCGCTCGGCGAATGGCTGGGCACCCCCGAGCGCGGCCAGGCACCGAACGCGTAATGCCGCAGGACGAGCCGCCGCAGCCCGCGCGCCGCCGCCGTACGCGGCTGTACGCCCTCACCGACGGACGTACGGCCGCCGAGCACACCGTCCTGACCATGGACACCACCATCACGGCGGCGGTCGCCGGCGACGCGCACGGGGGACTGCCCACCGAGTGGCAGGAGATCCTCGTCATGTGCGCGCCGCCGGGCGGGCGCGCGGTCGCGGAGATCGCGGCGCGGATGAACATCCGCCTCACACCGATGACGCTGCTCCTCGGCGAACTCGCCGACCGCGGGCTGATCAGCCACCGGCCGCCCCTGGCGGCGTCCGACACCACCGATGTCAACCTGCTCATGAGAATCAGGGACAACCTTGCCCGGATATGACACGCCCGCCCCGCCCTCCTCCCGGGAACCGGCCCCGGTCAAGATCCTCATCGCCGGCGGCTTCGGGGTCGGCAAGACCACCCTGGTACAGACGATTTCCGAGATCGAGCCGCTGCGGACGGAAGAACGGCTGACAGCGGCCGGCGTCGGCGTCGACGACCTCGACGGCATCGAGTCCAAGACCCTCACCACCGTTGCGATGGACTTCGGCCGGATCACCCTCACCGACGCCGGAGTCGTCCTCTACCTGTTCGGCACGCCGGGCCAGGAACGCTTCTGGTTCATGTGGGACGACCTGCTCGGCGGTGCCCTCGGGGCGATCGTCCTGGTCGACACCCGGCGCCTGGACCGCAGCTTCCCGGCCATCGACTTCTTCGAGAGCCGCGGCCTGCCCTTCGTGGTCGGCGCGAACTGCTTCCACGGCGAACAGCCCTACACCGCAGAGGAGATCGCGGCAGCGCTGCACCTCCGCGACCCGGACACCCCCGTCCTGATGCTCGACGCCCGCTCCCGCACGGACGTCCGCGCCTGCCTGCTCGCCCTGCTCGACGTGCTCATCGACAAGGCGCAACAGCCCCCGGCCGCCGTCACCGGCTGACCGCCACCGGGGGCGCGAGGCCGGGACGCCGCTCCGGCAGCGGCGGGCCGCCGGGCGGGCGGCGCGGTGCCGCTGGAACGCCGTCCGTTCTCCAGGTGTACGGCGTGGTGTCACGGGGGCATCTCCGGCCGGTACCCGAGGGCCGCTGTCCTTGGGGCGCCCCTCGACTCCCCCTCACACCAGAGGTCGACACCCCATGGCAGAACTCGACCGCCGCAGGTTCCTGCAGATAGCCGGTGGCACCGCCGCCTTCGCGATGCTGAACGACAGCATCGCGCGGGCCGCCGCCATCCCGGCGCAGGGCACCACCGGAACGATCCAGGACATCGAGCACATCGTCGTCCTCATGCAGGAGAACCGGTCCTTCGACCACTACTTCGGCGCGATGAAGGGGGTCCGCGGCTTCGGCGACCCGCGGCCGGTGCTCCACGACAACGGCACGTCGGTCTTCCACCAGCCGAACGGGACCAAGGACGTCCTGCCGTTCCACCCGCAGGTGGAAGACCTCGGCATGCAGTTCCTGACCGGCCTGAACCACGACTGGGCCGGCGGCCAGTACGCCTACAACAAGGGCAAGTACAACCAGTGGATCCCGGCCAAGACGGCCACGACCATGTCGTACATGACGCGGAACGACATCCCGTTCCACTACGCCCTCGCCGACGCCTTCACGGTGTGCGACGCCTACCACTGCTCCGTCATCGGCGCCACGGACCCCAACCGCTACTACCTCTGGTCGGGTCACACGGGCAACGACGGCAAGGGCGGCGGCCCGGTCCTCGGCAACCAGGAGGCCGGCTACGGCTGGACCACCTACCCCGAGCGCCTGGAGGCGGCCGGGATCTCCTGGAAGGTCTACCAGGACATCGGCGACGGTCTGGACGCCGCCGGCTCCTGGGGCTGGATCAACGACGCCTTCCGCGGGAACTACGGCGACAACTCGCTGCTGTACTTCAACAGTTACCGCAGTGCCCGGCCCGGCAGCCCCCTGTACGAGAAGGCCCGCACCGGCACCGACGTCAAGGCGGGCGAGGGCTACTTCGACCGACTGCGTGCCGACGTGGTGAACGGCACCCTGCCGCAGGTGTCCTGGATCGCCGCCCCCGAGGCGTTCAGTGAACACTCCAACTGGCCGACGAACTTCGGCGCCTGGTACATCTCGCAGGTCCTGGACGCGCTCACGGCGAACCCGGCGGTGTGGGCGAAGACCGCCCTGTTCCTCACCTACGACGAGAACGACGGCTTCTTCGACCACGTCGTCCCGCCCTACCCGCCGGCCTCCGCCGCCTGGGGCCTGTCCACCGCCGACGTGTCGAAGGACCTCTACCCGGGCGGCGGCGGTTACACGGCCGGCCCGTACGGGCTCGGCCCGCGCGTCCCGATGATCGTGGTCTCCCCCTGGAGCAAGGGCGGCTACGTCTGCTCCGAAACCTTCGACCACACCTCGGTGATCCGTTTCATGGAGAAGCGCTTCGGGGTGCAGGAACCGAGCATCTCCCCGTGGCGCCGCGCCGTCTGCGGCGACCTGACCTCGGCCTTCGACTTCACCCGGGCCGACACCGCCCCCGCCGCGCTGCCGTCCACGGCCGCGTACGTCCCGGCGGACCGGGACCGGCACCCCTCCTACCACCCGACGCCCCCCGCCACCGGCACCCTGCCGCCGCAGGAGGCAGGGTCCAAGCCCACCCGCGCGCTCGGCTACGCCCCGTACGTGGACGGCGCCCGCACCGTCTCCACCGGCAAGTTCACCTTGACCTTCGCCTCCGGACCGACCCTCGGCGCCCACTTCCACAGCACCTCGGGCCATCGCACGGACGGCCCCTGGCCCTACACGGTGGAGGCCGGCAGGACGCTCTCGGACACCTGGTCCACCAGCAGTTCCAGCGGTCACCGGATCGACCTGACGGTATGGGGCCCCAACGGTTTCCTGCGCACCTTCAAGGGCCCCGCGAAGAAGGCCGGGCCCGAGGTCACGGCGCGCCATGTGAGCGCCACCGGCGACCTGGCGCTGACGATGACCAACTCCGGCACGGCCGCGGTCAACCTCACCGTGGCCAACGCCTACGGCGGGGCGGCCCAGACCTTCCGGATCGCGGCCGGCGGTACGGTCACCCACACCGTGAACCTTGGTGCGACCGGCCGCTGGTACGACGTCGAGGTCGTCTCCGACCTCGACACCACCTTCCTGCGGCGCTTCGCCGGGCACGTGGAGACCGGCGACCCCGGCGTCTCCGACCCGGCGATCAGGACCGCCTGATCCGGTCCGGCGGCGCCTGCGGCTGCCGCGCCCCGGGACCGCCGGACCGACGAAAAACCCCCGGGGTACGAGGAGACCTCGTACCCCGGGGGATCAGGGTGAGTGACGGGACTTGAACCCGCGGCCACCTGGACCACAACCAGGTGCTCTACCAGCTGAGCTACACCCACCACGAGGGGCGGCGGACCGCCCGTCGATGTGCATGCACAGCATAGCCGATCTGCGGGGTGGTCCTGCGACGCGTTATCCGGCCGCCCGGCTCGCGGCCGGCCGCGTCGAGTTCCAACCGCGGCGGCCGGCGGCGTGCCGGGCGGCCGCGACGGCGAGTGCCCTGATGATCGGGTGGGGCCTGCTGCCGTCGCCCTCCAGCTCCGGCTGGAAGAGCGTGGCCAGGAAGAAGGGGTGCCCGGGCAGCTCCGCGATGCGCACCTGGCCGTCCTCGTCGTGCCCCGACAGCCGCAGCCCGTGCGCGGTCAGGGTCGGCAGGTGCCGCGGAGCGGGCCCGTAGGTGCAGTGGTAGCGCTCCGTGGACCGCTCCGCGCCGAGCGCGGCTTCGGCGAGCGAACCGGGCTCGGCCCGTACCAGGCCCTCGTGCCCGACGAGCGAGCAGGCGAGCGGGGCGATCAGCAGGTCCTGCGCCCCGGGGTCGTTCTCGGCGTGCGCGACGTCGGCCAGCCCGCAGACCGACCGGGCGTACTCCAGGAGGGTGTGCTGGAAGCCGCCGCAGGTCCCGAGGAAGGGGATGCCTTTCTCGCGGGCCACCCGGATCGCGGCCAGCGCCCCGGCCTCGCTGGCGTACGGGCTGCCCGGCAGCACCCACACGGCGTCGAAGCGCGCCAGGTTCCCGGCGGCCGCCTCGGCCGCGGCGTCGCCGGTGGGGATCCAGTAGGCGTCGAGGACCAGCCCGTCGCGGGTGGCGAGGGCGTCGAGGAGGACCGGGATCCGGGTGTGGGACTTCACGTGCGGGGAGCGGTCGCCGACGAGGGCGATCCGCGCCACCCCGGTGCCCGTGAGGGCCGCGGTGCCTGCGGTGTGTTCGGAGTGTTCGGAGTGTGCGGTGTGTGCGGTGGTCATGCAGATCATCGTGTGGCCGCCGCCTGCTTCAGCGCCAACGATTGTTCCTGCACCTGCGATAAGTGATCCTGATGGCCATGGACCCGCACCTGCTGCGTACCTTCGTCGCCGTGGCCCGGCTCGCCTCCTTCTCCGGAGCCGCCCGCGAGCTGGGCTACACCCAGTCCGCCGTCTCCCAGCACATCGCCGCACTGGAAGGCGACCTGCGGGCGGAGCTCCTCACCCGCCGCCCCGTCGCACCGACCCCGGCCGGCGTGCGGCTGCTGGAGCATGCCGGCCCGCTGCTGCTGCGGCTCGATGCCGCCCGGGCCGACGTGCTGCGGCTGGCCGCCGCCCCGCCCGGGCACGTCACGCTCGCCGCCTCCCCGCTCGCCGTCGGCCCCCGGCTGCTCGCCGCCCTGCCCGCCACCGGGGTCACCCTGCGCGTGCTGCCCCCGGCCGAGGTGCCCGCCGCCGTGGCCACCGGCGGCTGCGATCTCGGACTGGTCGACGGCCCGGCCGCGCCGAGCGATCCGCTGCGGCTGCCCGACGTGGCACCGCTCACCGTGAAGGGCGTGGCGGAGGAGGAACTGGCCGTGCTGCTGCCCGGGGGACACCCCTTCGCCGGACGGGCCGCCGTCCGGCTGGACGACCTCGGCGACGCCCGCTGGATCGACGCCCCCGGCGTCGGCCTGCCGCTCACCGCCGCCCGTGCCTCCGTCCGCTACGAGGGCACCGACCTGCTCGCCCTCTGCGCCCTGGCCGTCGCCGGGCACGGTCTCGCACTGCTCCCGCGTCGCGTCGCCGAGGCCGCCGGCGCAGGGGTCGCCGTACCGCTGTCCGCCCCGCGACTGGTGCACCGTACGGAACTGCTCTCGCCCGGCGCCCCGACCGGCGCGGCCGCCGCTCTGGCCGCACGGCTCACGGCAGGATCCCCCGTATGACCGATGACATCGCCGACACCGACACCGACACCGACACCGACGCCGACGCCGACGCCGGCACCGCGGGCCCGGCGCCCTTCACCACGGCCGACTACGCCGCCCGTATGGCCGCAGCCGCACGGAGCGCAGCGCAGGCGGGGCTCGCCGGGCTGCTGATCGCCGCCGGCCCCGACCTCGCCCACCTCACCGGATACCGCCCGACCGCCGAGACCGAACGGCTGACCCTCCTCATCCTCGCCGCCGGCAAGGACCCGGTGCTCGTCGTGCCCGCCCTGGAGGCCCCTGACGCGGCACGGGCGCCCGGAGCCGGTGCGCTGACCCTGCGCGACTGGGCCGACGGGAAGGACCCCTACGCCCTGGCCGCCCCGCTGCTGGACCCCCGCGGCCGCTTCGGGGTGAGCGACAACACCTGGGCCCTGCATCTCCTCGGACTCCAGAGGCAGTTGCCGAACAGCTCCTACACATCGCTCACCGATTGCCTGCCCATGCTCCGCGCCGTGAAGGACGCGCGGGAGCTGGAGCGCCTCGCCGCGGCCGGAGCAGCCGTCTACGCGCAGATCCTCCACCTCCCCTTCGTCGGCCGCCGGGAGACGGAGGTCGCCGCCGACCTGGCCGCCCTGCTGCGCACGCACGGCCACTCCCAGGTCGACTTCACCGTCGTCGGCTCCGGCCCCAACGGCGCCGACCCGCACCACGAGGCCGGCGAGCGCGTCATCCGCCACGGCGACATGGTGGTTCTCGACTTCGGCGGTCTGCGCTTCGGCTACGGCTCGGACCTCTCCCGCACCGTGCACGTGGGCGAGCCCACCGCCGAGGAGCAGCGGGTCCACGATGTCGTCCGGGAGGCCCAGCAGGCGGCTTTCGCGGCGGTCCGGCCCGGTGTCCCCTGCCAGGAGGTGGACCGGGCGGCGCGTGCGGTGATCACCGGATTCGGGTACGGGGACCGCTTCATCCACCGCACCGGCCATGGCATCGGCGTCACCACCCACGAGCCGCCGTACATGGTCGAGGGCGAGGAGCAGCCCCTGGTGCCGGGCATGTGCTTCTCGGTGGAGCCGGGCGTCTACCTGCCGGGCCGGTTCGGCGTGCGCATCGAGGACATCGTGACCGTCACCGAGGACGGCGGGCGCCGCCTGAACGGCGCCCCGCGCGAACTGGCCGTCGTGGAGTAGCCCTTCGCTCAGGGGCCGAGCACCGCCGCCGACTCGCCGGGGAGGTGGATCCGTCCGTCCGGGCCGGGGTGTCCGAGCGGCTCCCACGACGCCAGCACGCGTACTCCGTTGCGGCCGAGCGCGATCGTCACGGGCTCGGCGGAGAGGTTCACGGCCACCCGTACGTCGCCCCGCCGGAAGGTCAGCCAGCGCCGCTCCTCGTCGTGGGCGACCCGGACCGCCGCCAGGTCCGGGTCGCGCAGGTCCGGGTGGGTGCGGCGGAGCGCGACCAGGGTGCGGTACCAGTCCAGCAGGCGGGCGTGGACCGGCTGTTCGGGCTCCGACCAGTCCAGGCAGGAACGGTCCCGGGTGGCCGGGTCCTGCGGGTCGGGAATCTCCTCGGCCTTCCAGCCGTGCGCCGCGAACTCCCGGCGCCGGCCGTCCCGTACGGCCTCGGCGAGCCCCGGATCGGGGTGGTCGGTGAAGTACTGCCACGGGGTGCGGGCGCCCCACTCCTCGCCCATGAACAGCATCGGCACGAAGGGCCCGGTCAGCGCCACCGTCGCCGCGCAGGCCAGCAGCCCGGGGGAGAGCGACGCCGAGAGCCGGTCGCCGAGCGCCCGGTTGCCGATCTGGTCGTGGGTCTGGGAGTAGCCGACGAACCGGTGGGCCGGGGTCCGGCGGTGGTCCACCGGCCGGCCGTGCGTGCGGCCCCGGAAGGAGGACCAGGTCCCGTCGTGGAAGAAGACCCGGGTCAGGGTCTTGGCCAGGGCGGCCAGCGGTGCCTCGGCGAAGTCGGCGTAATACGCCTGGGATTCACCGGTCAGCGCGCAGTGCAGGGCGTGGTGGAAGTCGTCGTTCCACTGGGCGTTCAGACCCAGGCCCCCGGCGGCGCGGGGGGTGGTGGTGCGCGGGTCGCACCGGTCGGACTCGGCGATCAGAAACAGCGGCCGGCCGGTCTCCGCGGCGAGCGCGTCCACGGCCGCGGACAGCTCTTCCAGAAAGGTCAGCGCACGTCCGTCGGCCAGCGCGTGGACGGCGTCCAGCCGCAGCCCGTCCATGCCGTAGTCGCGCAGCCAGGCCAGTGCGCTGCCGGTGAGGTACGCGCGCACCTCGTCGGAGCCGGGCGCGTCGAGGTTCACCGCGGCGCCCCACGGGGTGTGGTGGGTGTCGGTGAAGTACGGGCCGAAGGCGGGCAGGTGGTTGCCGGAGGGTCCGAGGTGGTTGTGTACGACGTCGAGGACCACGCCGAGCCCGGCCGCGTGCGCGGCTGCCGTGAACCGGGCCAGGCCCGCCGGGCCGCCGTACGGCTCGTGCACCGACCAGGGCGCGACCCCGTCGTAGCCCCAGCCGTGCCGGCCGGAGAAGGAGCACACCGGCATCAGCTCGACGTGCGTGACGCCGAGGGAGACGAGGTGGCCGAGGCGGGCCGCGGCCGCATCGAAGGTGCCCTCGGAGGTGAAGGTGCCGATGTGGAGCTCGTACAGGACGGCGTCCTGGAGCGGGAGGGGCTGAGGGCCGGCCGGTGCGGACTGCGGGGCCAGGGCATCGAGGTCGACGACGGCCGACAGCCCGTCGGGGCCGTCCGGCAGCCGCCGGCCGCGCGGATCGGGCCGCGGGAGGGTGTCCCCGTCCAGGAGGAAGCCGTAGCGGCTGCCGTCCCCGGCGGGCGCCTGTACCGTCCACCAGCCGTCCCGCTCCCGATCGGGTGCCATGTCGTACGTCACGTCGTCGAGTCGCAGTGCGACCCGGCCCGTCAGCGGTGCCCACACCTCGAACTGCACGGGCGGTCCCCTCGTCTGTCGGCGGCGTCCAGCGTGCTCATCGTGCCCATCATTCCGCCGCTGGCGGGGGAGTTCTGGACACTCGGCCCCCGACGGGCCGACAATCACCCTGTGACGTCGAGTTTCGAACTTCCTGCCTTCCCCGCGCCGCGGCTGTCGGACGCCGAGCGAGACTGTGCGCTGGGCCAGCTCAGGGAGGGCGCGGCGCTCGGCAAGCTGTCCCACGACACCTTCATACGCCGCATGGAACTCGCCCTGGTGGCCCGCCGTTCCGAGGACCTCGAGGTCCTCACTTCCGACCTCGGGTCCAGGGAGGCCGCCGAAAGCCCTTGGATCCGTCGGCTGTTCGGCTGGGTGGGGCGGGTCTCGGCGGTGTCCGCCGGGGTTCGTCGCGCCTGGAACGCCGAGCGGCTGCCCAAGCTGCTGCTGCCGCATCCGAGCGCGGCGGCCCTGCGGATCGGCCGCGACCCCAACAACGGGCTGCGGCTCAGCCACGAGACCGTCTCCCGCGCGCACGCGGAACTGAGCCTGCGCGACGGGGTGTGGGTGCTCACGGACCTCGGCTCCACCAACGGGACGAGTGTCAACGGGCGCCGGGTGACCGGCTCCGCGGTCGTCCGGGACGGGGACCAGGTCAGCTTCGGGAACATGACCTTCCGCCTCTCGGCGGGCTGAGCCCCGGACCCGGGAGCCCTCCCGGGTCCGGCCTGCCCGGCCCACGGGCGGGGGCTCGCGCCGGGCGGGCGTCGGGCAGGGGGGCGGGTTCAGGCGAGGGCGAGGAAGAGCTTTTCGAGTTCTTCCTCGGACATCGGGGCCTGGCTCGCGTCGGCGTCGGCCATGCACTGGCGCATGCCGCTCGCGACGATTTTGAAGCCCGCGCGGTCGAGGGCTTTGGAGACGGCGGCGAGCTGGGTGACGACGTCCTTGCAGTCGCGCCCGGCTTCGATCATGGCGATGACTCCGGCGAGCTGGCCCTGCGCGCGGCGCAGCCGGTTGAGGACTGCGCTGACGGCTTCTTCGTCGACTTTCACCGGTGCCTCCTGGGCTTGTGCTCGATCACTCCATGGTACCCCAGGGGGTATGGGTGGGTGGTGGGGTCAGCCGCGGAGGGAGGCGAGGGCGGCTTCGAGGTCGCCCTGGCGGGGGCGGTTGTGGGGGAGTTTGGCGAGGAGGGCCGCCATGCCGCAGGTGTTGGTGAGGGCGGAGAAGACCAGGCCGCCGGCGATGCCTGCGGAGGTGAGGCGGAAGGCGGGCCGCAGGCGGCCGAGGGCGAGGCCGGTCAGGACGACGGCGCCGGCGGTGAAGCGGACCTGGCGTTCCATGGCCCAGGTGCTGCGGCTGCTTTCGGGATGGTGGAGGGGGTGGCCGCCGTCGGCCCAGGCGGTGGTGCCGCCCGCGAGGGTGGCGGTGGTGACGCCGGCGTCGGCGAGGGTCCTGCAGGCGCTCTCGGAGCGGGCGCCGGAGGCGCAGACGACCAGGATGTCGCCGCGTTCGGCGGCCTTGCGGATGTCGGGCAGGGCGCCGGTGAGGTGGTCGAGGGGGATGTTGAGGGCGCCGGGAAGGTGTCCGGTGGCGTATTCGCCGGGGGTGCGGACGTCGAGGACGACCAGTTCGTGGAGGCGGCTGTGGGCCTGGTGGGCGTCGAGGGCGCGGGGATGGGGCATGGTGCGGTGTTCCGTCCTTGTGTGGGGGGTGGGGGGACATGGGGGGCGTGGTGCGGTCGGAGGGTCGAGCCCCGGTGCGGTCAGCGGAGGGCGTCGGCGAGCATGAGGGCGGCGACGGCCAGCAGGACGGCCGCGAAGGTCCGCTGCAGGGCGGGGCCGGAGATCTTCGATGCGAGGCGTTTGCCGTCCCAGGCGCCGAGGATCGCCGCGCCCGTGAAGGGGGCGATGACTGCCCAGTGCAGCGGGGTGTGGGTGCCGGCCCGGGCGGTGAGCGCGGCGAGCGAGTTGACGGTGATGATCAGGAGACTGGTGCCGACCGCGGTGCGCATGCGCAGTCCGAGGACGGAGACGAGGGCGGGGACGGCGAGGAAGCCGCCGCCGACGCCGAGGAAGCCGGTGGCCGCGCCGAGTCCGGCGCCCGCTCCCGCGGCCCGTGCGGGCCGTGCGGGCCGGGGCTGCCGCTCGGTGGCCGGGGGTCTGAACATGGCGAGGGCGGCGAGGGCTGCGATCACGGCGAACGCGGCCGTCAGTACCGCTTCGGGGACGCGGGCGGAGAGGGTGGCGGTGGCGATGGCGGGTGGGATGCCGGCGGCGGCGAACAGGGCACCGGTCCTCCAGCGGACGTTGCCGGACGTGGCGTGGGTGTACAGGGCGGTGGCGGAGGTGGCGGTGACGATGACGAGGGAAGCGGTGGTCGCGGCGGCC
The DNA here is from genome assembly GCF_042742535.1 of Streptomyces sp. NPDC058880. Lineage (NCBI taxonomy): Bacteria > Bacillati > Actinomycetota > Actinomycetes > Kitasatosporales > Streptomycetaceae > Streptomyces > Streptomyces sp. NPDC058880. Next base: position 65,625 of record NZ_JBHYMC010000003.1, on the reverse strand, counting down.
GGGGTGAAGTCGAGGAGGTAGATCAGGGCGGGGACGGCCAGCACGCTGCCACCGCCGCCGAGTGCCCCGAGGGCCAGTCCTATGACGGCTCCGGCGGCGAGGGCGAGGAGGAGCGTGCTCACGCCGTCCGGCCGCTGCTTCCGCGTGCGTCGACGACCGGGAGTCCGGCCGAGGCCCAGGCGTTCATGCCGCCCTTGACGTCGACGGCCTGGGCGCCGCGGTCGGTCAGGAGTTCGGCGGCCTGCTGGGAGCGGTGTCCGGAGCGGCAGATCACCACCAGCGGCCGGTTCTCGGCGGCGGCGGGCAGGGCGGCGCCGGCCAGGAGGCGGGAGAGCGGGGCGTGGACGGCGCCGGGGGCGTGTCCGGCGTTCCACTCGACCTGTTCGCGCACGTCGAGGAGCACGGCGTGTCCGTCGGTGGTGCGCTGGTGGGCCTGGGTGGGGGTGACGCGGGCGCTGCCGCGGGCGGCGCCGCGGCGGAAGAAGGAGATCATGCGCCTTCCTTCCGGGTCGGTGGGGTGGGGTGGGGTCGGGGGCTGGGATCAGGGGGTGTGGCCGCCGCTGGTGAGGGGCAGGCCGGCTCGCGCCGCGGCGTCGAAGGAGTCGTCGACGGCGACGACATCGCGTCCGGCCGCGTCCAGGAGGGAGGCGGCGATGCCCGCGCGCATGCCTCCGGCGCAGTGGACCCATACGGTCCCTGCCGGGACGTCGGCCAGGCGGCGGTGGAGGTCGTGGACCGGGATGTGGGTGGATCCGGTGATGAACGCCGCGGCGCGCTCGGAGTCGCGGCGCACGTCGAGGACCACGGTGCCGGGTGTCTGCTCGGCGAGGTCGGCGAAGGTGGCGCGGGGGAAGGCGCGGGGGGTGTGGCCTTCGGGTATCCAGTCGGCGGGGGTCCCGGTGGCCGCGGCTGCGGGGCGGTCGATGCCGACGCGGACCAGTTCGCGCTGGGCGGCGGCGAGCTGGGCGGGTGAGTCGGCGAGCAGGGTGACGGGCTTGCCCCAGGGGATCATCCAGGCCAGGTAGGTGGCGATCTTCCCGTCGGCCTCGAAATTGAACGAGCCCGCGACGTGCCCGGCGGCGAACGCGATGCGGTTGCGCAGGTCGACGACCCATTCCCCGGCGGCCAGGCGGGCTGCGATGTCGGCGGCGTCGGTCAGGGGCGGAGCGGCGAGGTCGACCGGGGTGGGGCCGGCGGCGTTGGTCGGACCCATGTGCGCGTAGTAGGCGGGTACGTCGTCCAGGCCGGCCAGCAGGCCGGCGACGAAGGAGTCGACGTCCTTGACCAGGGCGTCGTTGGCGGTCTTCTCCTTGCCGATGGTGGTGGCGTCGCCCTCGGCCTGGGAGGAGGAGCAGAAGCTGCCGAACCCGTGGGTGGGCAGCACCGGCGTCTCGTCGGGGAGCTCGGCGGCCAGGCGGTGCGCGGAGGCGTGCTGGGCGCGGGCCAGCTGTGCGGTCAGGCGCGGTTCGACCAGGTCGGGGCGGCCCACCGAGCCGATCAGCAGCGAACCGCCGGTGAAGACCGCCGCGACCCGCCCGTCCTCCTGGAGGACGTAGGAGGTGTGGTGGGGGGTGTGGCCTGGGGTGGCCAGCGCCCGCAGCGTGATGCCGTCGTCGACGCCGACGGTGTCGCCGTCCGCGACCGGGGTGCGGGCGAAGGAGACGCGGGCGGCGGCCGGCACCAGGTAGGCGGCGCCGGTCAGGCGGGCCAGGTCTAGGCCGCCGGTGACGTAGTCGTTGTGGACGTGGGTCTCCACCACGTGGGAGATCCGCACGCCGCGCAGGGCTGCCGCCGAGAGGACCCGGTCGATGTCGCGCGGCGGGTCGACCACGACGGCGGTCGTGTCGCCGCCGGCGAGATAGCTGCGGTTTCCCAGGCCCTCGGTCTCGATGGTGTCGATGAAGAACACGCGGTTGCTCCTTTCGGCTGCTCTTTTACCCCCGGGGGTATGCATCGAGACTAGCACGGGTACCCCCGGGGGTATTTTTGACCGTGTGGGGGCACCCGCTCTCCCGCCCGGCGGCCACCAGTCTCCGGCCGCCGTACCCGACCCCGACGTGAAGGGATGGCGCCATGCGCTACGACCGCACCGTCCACCTCGACGCCGGCTTCGCCGACACCGTCGCCGCCGTCCGCGAGGCCCTGGCCGCTCAGGGCTTCGGCATCCTCACCGAGATCGACGTCACCGCCACCCTGAGGGCCAAGCTCGGCCACGCAATGGAGGACTACCTGATCCTGGGCGCCTGCAACCCGCCGCTGGCCCGGCAGGCCCTGGACGCCGACCGCACCATCGGGCTCCTGCTGCCCTGCAACGTCGTCGTCCGCGCCGACGGCGACCGCACCGTCGTTCAGGCCCTGGATCCCGCGGTCATGTCCACCCTGACCGGACTGCCCGCCCTGGAAGGCGTCGCCGAGGAGGCCACCCACCGCCTCGACGCCGCGCTGGCCTCCCTCCAACCCGGCCGCTGAGTCCCCGGACGTCGGCCAGGAGGCGCGGGTGAGGATGCCGGCTTCCCGGGGGCGGGTCAGGAGGAGGGCGCGGCTGGTGGGGTCGGGGTCGGGGAGTCGGGAGCGACAAGGCGATCGGGGCGGTCGGCGCCGCCCCGAACCCCCGGCCCCGCTACAGCCCGCCCGTGGGGCGCCGCGCCGCCACGAGCTTGTCGTAGGCGGCCAGAACGGTGCGGGACTGGTGTTCCACCTGGGTGGCCACCGGGATCCAGCGGGCCCCGAACCGGGCCGCGAACTCCTCGCACCACTCGGTGACCAGCCGCTCCAGCCCGGGGGCCGCCGGATGCCCCTCGGCGCGCAGGACCCGGAGCAGCATCGCGGCCGCACGCAGCGACAGCCGCCGCCCGAAGGCGTCGATGCTGGCGATGTACGCCGCCGTTGCCTCGGCGGGTGCGCCGGGGCCGGTCCATTCGCGGGTGATCCGGGGGACCAGCGCGAGCGTCCAGTCCACCGCGCGCAGCAGCGGGGCCGCGGCCGGGTCCCTGGGCCCGCCCGGTCCCTGCCGGTCCCGGCCCCGGGTCCGCTCGCGGGTGGCGCCGACGAGCGCGGCGTCCGCCGTGAGCCGCCCGGCCAGCATCCGCAGGGCGCGGCGCGGGTCGGGATGCGGCGTCGGATCGTCCACCAGGTCGGAGGCCCACATGGGGACTTCGACGATCGCGGTGGTGCCGCCGTACAGGTGCGCGTGATACCAGGTGCTCAGCCGGGTGTCCTCCGGGTGGAACGCCCCGGCGGCCTCGCTCCCCGGCTCCGGGATCACGAAGATCCCGGGCCCGGGGGAGGGCCAGCCGGCGGCGTCCGAGGCCCCGTTCTCCACCGGGATGTGCAGCTCCGCGGCCGACTTGCCGAACGGCTCCGCGAGGCCGGGTATGTCCCGGGTGAGCTGCACCCAGGAGCCGCCGAGGTCGGTGGCGTGCAGGGAGACCTGCAAGACCGGCCGCAGTTCGTCGATGAGCGCCAGCAGCGCCAGGGTCTCCGGCGGTAGCCGATCTCCGGGCAGGAGGGACGGCGCCCACTCGGGCTGTTCGGGTCCGGGCGGTCGGAAGAAGTGCCGGTGGTAGTCCAGCAGCGAGTACGGGCGGGGCGTGCGGTGCAGGTCCGCGCCGTCCGGGTCGGCGCAGAGCAGGAAGTGCCAGCCGCAGCCCGCCCGCGGCGCGGGGTCGCGCAGGACCCGGTGGGCGAGTGAGAGTGCCGTGGCGCCGCCGACGGGCTCGTTGGCGTGCGCTCCGGCGACGACGAGGACGTCGCGGGCGTCCCCTCGCGGCGGGCCGAGCGGGCCGGGGCCGTCCGTGCCGGCCGGGAGGTCAGGGGCGGCACGGCCCGCGGTGCCGCTCGGGCCGCCGTCCGCGGTGGCCCGAACCGTCGCCGCGACGGACAGCACCCAGATCGGCCGTCCGGCCCGCGAGGTGCCGGCCTGGCGGAGCCGAACCTCGCCGGGGTGTTCGTCCGCCAGAGCGCGGGCGGCCAGCCCGAGTTCATGCGGTGTGGGGTAGCACATGTCACGGAGGAGAGTCACAAGGGATGCCATGCCCGCCACGCCCGCCGCCTACTGCTGTGCGGGCCCCGCAGTTGCCCGGACTCCCCGGGAAACCCCTGGCCCAGCGGCTGCACGGGCATGCCCGGCGGGGCACCGCGCTCCTGTGCGGGCGCAGTCCGTGGCCCGCCGGGCTCAGGAAGGCATCGCCGACCGCCTGCGAGAGGGGCGGGTGCGCGTGCACGCCCGGCAAGGCGACCCCGCTCCGTGCCCGTCGTCACCCTCGGCGCAGCCTTCGAGGACCTCTTCCGGCCCCTCCTCGACAGCGTCCGGGCCGCGGCCGCCGCCGCATCCTCCGGAAACGGCTCCAGGAGCGATCCGGGGCCTGTTCGTCCGGTCAGTGGCCGTGGCGGGCCGTGCGGCACGGATACCAGGCGGCCCCGCGGGCGCCGGGCGGCGCCGCAGGGGTTCAGAGGCGGAGCCAGACGCCCACCGGACGATCGGACAGCAGCGCGGACACCTCGATCGTACTGCCGTGCAGTACGGGGGAGTTCGCTTCGCCGTGCGGCGGCAGGACCGGCGTCCACCTGCCGGGCGGCAGGTCCAGCCGGGTGTCGCGCCAGCCGCCCGAGGCCGCGAGCCGGTGGGACAGCCGGGTGGCCGCCACCAGCAGACCCGGGGCGCGGGTGAAGGCCACCAGGTGGTCGGCCGCCGGGCCACCGGCCGTGACGGGCGCGTAGCCGCGGAAGAGGTCCGGCCGGTCCCGGCGCAGCCGTAGCAGCGCTGCCGTGAGGGCCAGTTTCTCCTCGGCCGGGGCCTGCGGGGCGGCCCCCGCGTCCAGCCGTGCCAGCGCATCGCGGGGGAAGCGCGCCGGCCGCCGGTTGTCCGGGTCCACCAGGGCCCGGTACTCGGTCTCCGCGCCCTGGTAGACCTCCGGCACCCCCGGCATCGCCAGGTGCAGCAGCGCCATGCCGAGCAGGTTGGCGCGGGCCGCCTCCGCGAGCTGCGCCGGCAGGTCCAGCGGGGCCCGGGCGTACTCGGGGACGCCGGCCTCGTACTCCTCGTTCCGGTCGGTCCAGCTGGTGTGCAGGGCTGCTTCGCGGGCCGCCTTGAGCAGCGCCTCGGCCAGCCGCGGTACCGCCTCGGGCGTCCGGCCGAGCCCCAGAGCCGTCTGGCGGGCCACCCACGCCAGGTGGGGGTCCGGCGACGGGTCCGGCCCGCCCATCAGCTCCGGCGCCTGCGACAGCGCCGAGATCCGGGCCCTGACGTCCGCGCTGCGTTTGGTGTCGTGCGTGGACAGCACCGTGCCCGTATCCGGCCAGTCCCGCGCCAGCACGGCGCAGTACGCGTGGAACTCCTGGGGCGACACGGCCGGACACCCGGGCTCCCCGCCCACCTCGGTGGCCGACAGCAGCGGCGCGTACCGGTAGAAGGCCCGGTCCTCCAGGGACTTGGCGCGCAGGGCTGCCGAGGTCTGGGCGAACCGGGCGGCGAAGGCCGGGTCCCGTAGCAGCAGCTCCCGTACGCCGGCCACCGCGGCCGGACCGGCCAGCTCGGCCGCCGGCTCCACCGCTTGCGCCGGCAGCTCGCACTCGCCGGGATAGGGCCGGTAGACGGGGAAGGCGATCAGCAACTCGCGTACGGCCGGGGCGAGTTCCGCCCCGGCCCGGCGCTCCAGGGTCCTCAGCTCGGCGGCGAGGTCGCCGGTCAGCACCTCCCGCGCACAGGCCCGGGCGGTCTGCGGCCACGGGGGAAGACCGGTGGACCGCCCGTAGCGGGCGGCCAGTTCGGCGGCACCCCCCGGGTCGGTGAACACCCCGTCGACCCGGTGCAGCGCGTCGTAGCCGGTGGTGCCCGCCACCGGCCAGCCGGCCGGCAGACGCTCGTGGCGGGCCAGGATCTTCTCGACCACCACCCAGCAGTCGTCGCCGACAGCGGCCCGCAGCCGGCCCAGGTACTCCTCGGGGTGGGCCAGCCCGTCCACGTGGTCGATCCGCAGCCCCTGCGCGACCCCGTCCCGGACCAGCTCCAGGACCTTCGCGTGGGTGGCGGTGAACACCTCCGGATCCTCCACCCGGACCCCGATCAGCTCCGAGATCGTGAAGAATCGGCGGTAGTTGAGCGTGGTCGAGGTCTCCCGCCACCAGGTCGGCCGGTACCACTGAGCGGCCAGCAGCTCCGGCAGCGCCAGGCCCTCCGTCCCGGCCCGCAGCGGGAACTCCTGTTCCCCGTCACGCAGTGTCCCGCCGTCGACCCGCAGGTCGCGGGAGTCCACCGGTCCGGCGAGCAGGGGGAGTACCACCTGCCCGCCGCCGGCCTCCCAGTCGATGTCGAACCAGCGGGCGTAGGGCGAGCCCGGCCCGTCCCGCAGCACCTCCCACAGGGGCCGGTTGAGCCGCAGCGGCGTCGGCACCGCCATGTGGTTCGGCACGATGTCGAGGACCAGGCCGAGCCCGTGCTCCCGGGCGCGGCGGGCCAGGGCCCGCAGGCCGGGCTCGCCGCCCAGCTCGGCCCGTACCCGCGAGTGGTCGGTGACGTCGTACCCGTGGGCCGACCCGGGCACCGCCTCCAGGACGGGGGAGAGGTGCAGGTGCGACACGCCGAGCGAGGCGAGGTGCGGCACGGCCGCCTCGGCGGCCGCGAAGGTGAATTCCGGGCTCAGCTGGAGGCGGTACGTCGACGTCGGGGTAACGGGTTTCGGAACATCGGAATCCGATGCGGGGGGCGGGTGCGGCTGGCTCATGAGAACGTACGTACCCAACCTGCCGGATTCCGTGCCATGACCCAATGCATCCGAGTGACTGCGTCGGGTTAGTGTCGATCAAGTGGTCGGAACCGTCAGCACCTATCGAAGTGTCATCGCCCTGACCGGGCCCCTGCTCCCGCTCGTCTCTTTCCTCGCCCGCCTGCCCGTCGCGATGTCCCAGTTCGGAAGCTTCCTGCTGGTCGCCCAGACCAGCGGCTCCCTGGCCACCGCGGGCATCGTCGGAGGTGCGCTCTCCACCGGACAGGTCCTCTTCGGACCCGTCCTCGGCCGACTCGCCGACCGGCACGGACAGCGGCGCGTCGTCCTCGCCGCCGCCGCGGTCAACGCCGCCGCCACCGCCGCCCTGGTGGCCGGTGCGCTCACCCATCTCGCCACCCTCCCGCTCGCCGCGGTCGGCGCCCTCACCGGGGCCTCCGTGCCGCTGATCGGGCCCCTGGCCCGGACCCGTTCCGTCGCCCTGGCCCGCAGCGCCCAGGCGGACGAGGGCGTCACGGGCGCCGTGCACGCACTCGAAGGCACCCTGGACGAGGTCTCCTTCGTCTTCGGACCCGCCCTGGTCGGACTCGCCTCCCTGGTCGCCCATCCGGCCTTCGCCCTGGCGGGCGCGGCCTGCCTCGTCGCCGTCTTCGGCAGCGCCTTCGCCCTGCACCCGACCGCCGCCGCCACCGCCGGCTCCCCGGCGCGGGAACGGCGCACGGGAGGGCGGCGCCGGCCGCCCGCCGTGGTCCATGCCGTACGGGGCTCCCTCGCTCTCCAGGGCGTGATGTTCGGTGCGTGCCAGGCCGGCATCACCGCGCTCACCATCCGTCTCGGAGTTCCGGACCAGGCCGCCGTCGTCTACGCGGCGATGGGCATCGTCAGCGCCGCCGTCGGCCTCGCACTCGGCGCGCTGCCCGCCCGCTTCGGGCTGCGGCTGCGCTGGCGGGTGGCGACCGGCGCCGCCCTGGTGTTCTCGGCGCCTCTGCTGGTCACCGACGGCCTGTGGCCGCTGTACGCGGTCGTCACCGTGCTCGGAGCCGCCTATGCACCGCACCTGATCACCGCGTTCGCGCTGACCGAGCGCGCCGTGGAACCGGCCCGGCTCGCCACCGCGATGGCCTTCGCCGCCAGCAGCCTGGTCGCCGGGCAGGCCGTGGCCCTGGTCGTCGCCGGGCGCCTCGCCGAGCGGTACGGCCCCAGCGGGGCCTTCGCCGTGGCCGTGGGAGCCGCCGCGCTCTGCCTGGCCCTCGCCCTCGTCACCCGCGTGCCCGCCGCCCGTACGCACGGTGCACCGGCCGGCGAGCCGCCCGCGGAGCCGGCCGGCGGGCCGAACGGTGCACCGGCCGGCGGACCGGACGCCGAAACGGTCCGGCAGCCGGACCCGGACCCCGCCTACGCCGGCCGCTGAAGCACCACCAGGCACCGCCCCGTCAGCGCCACCCGGTCGCCGGCCGCGTACTGCGGCCCGGTGCCGGGTGGCAGTACGTCCGGCCGGGAGGTGTCCACCACCAGCCGCCACTGTGCGCCGTGCCCCGGCGGAACGGTGAACTCCTGCGGTTCCGGAGCCGCGTTGAACATCAGCAGGAACGAGTCGTCGGTGATCCGCTCCCCGCGGCTGCCCGGCTCGGAGATCGCCTCCCCGTTCAGGAACACCGTCAGCGCCCGCGCATGCTGCGCCTGCCAGTCGCGCGCCCGCATCTCCTCGCCGTGCGGGGTGAACCAGGCGATGTCGGAGAGCTCGTCGTGGGTGCCCTCCACCGGCCTCCCGTGGAAGAACCTGCGCCGCCGGAAGACCGGGTGGTCGCGGCGCAGCCACACCATGCGGCGGGTGAACTCCAGCAGCGACGGGGCCGGTTTGCCGGGCTCGGGCCAGTGCACCCACGCCAGTTCGTTGTCCTGGCAGTAGGCGTTGTTGTTGCCGCCCTGCGTGCGGCCGAACTCGTCGCCGTGGCTGAGCATCGGAACCCCCTGCGACAGCAGCAGGGTGGCGGTGAAGTTGCGCATCTGCCGTTCGCGCAGCGCCAGGACCTCAGGGTCCTCGGTCGGACCCTCGACCCCGCAGTTCCACGACCGGTTGTGGCTCTCGCCGTCCCGGTTGCCCTCCCGGTTCGCCTCGTTGTGCTTGTCGTTGTACGAGACGAGGTCGTTCAGCGTGAAGCCGTCGTGGCAGGTGGTGAAGTTGATGGACGCCAGCGGCCGCCGTCCGTCGTCCTGGTAGAGGTCCGAGGACCCCGTCAACCGCCCGGCGAACTCGGCGAGGGTGCGCGGCTGCCCGCGCCACAGGTCCCTGACGGTGTCCCGGTACTTGCCGTTCCACTCCGTCCACAGCGGCGGGAAGTTGCCCACCTGGTAGCCGCCCTCGCCGAGGTCCCACGGCTCCGCGATCAGCTTCACCTGGCTGACCACCGGGTCCTGCTGGACCAGGTCGAAGAACGACGACAGCCGGTCCACCTCGTGGAACTGGCGGGCCAGCGTCGCCGCGAGGTCGAATCGGAAGCCGTCCACGTGCATCTCGGTGACCCAGTAGCGCAGCGAGTCCATGATCAGCTGGAGCACGTGGGGGGAGCGCATCAGCAGCGAGTTCCCCGTGCCCGTGGTGTCCATGTAGTGCCGAGGATCGTCCGACAGCCGGTAGTAGGAAGCGTTGTCCAGACCCCGGAAGGACAGCGTCGGGCCCAGGTGGTTGCCTTCGGCGGTGTGGTTGTAGACCACGTCGAGGATCACCTCGATGCCCGCCTCGTGCAGGGCCCGCACGGCCGATTTGAACTCCAGCACCTGCTGGCCGCGGTCGCCCGAGGCGTAGCCGTTGTGCGGGGCGAAGAAGCCGATCGTGTTGTAGCCCCAGTAGTTGCTCAGCCCGTCGTTGACCAGCCGGTGGTCGTTGACGAACTGGTGCACCGGCATCAGCTCCAGCGCGGTCACCCCGAGCTTGGTGAGATGGCCGATGACCGCCGGGTGGGCGAGCGCCCCGTAGGTGCCGCGCAGTTCCTCGGGCAGGTCGGGATGACGCATGGTCAGGCCCTTGACGTGGGCCTCGTACAGCACGGTGTGGTGGTACTCGTGCCGCGGAGGGCGGTCGTTGGCCCAGTCGAAGTACGGGTTCACCACCACCGAGCTCATGGTGTGCGGGGCGGAGTCCAGGTCGTTGCGGGAGTCGGGGCGGCCGAAGTGGTAGCCGTACACCGCCTCGTTCCAGTCGACCCGCCCGCTGATCGCCCGCGCGTACGGGTCCAGCAGCAGCTTCGCCGCGTTGCAGCGCCGGCCGCGCTCGGGCTCGTAGGGGCCGTGCACGCGGAAGCCGTAGCGCTGCCCGGGCATGATGCCGGGCAGGTACGCGTGGCGCACGAAGGCGTCCGTCTCCCGCAGTTCGACGGCGGTCTCGGAACCGTCGTCGTGGAGGAGGCACAGCTCGATGCGCCGTGCGGCCTCTGAGTAGACCGCGAAGTTGGTCCCGGCGCCGTCGTACGTGGCGCCGAGGGGATACGCCTGTCCCGGCCAGACCTGCATAGACAACGACTCTTCCCTCGGTGTCGAAAGACGTCCCGGATGATCCGGCATGGACCGCGTCACTGCCAGATCTTCCCCGAAAGTGGGCCCTCACGCGCGGACTTGGCAGTGGTCCTGCCGGGTGACCCGCAGGCCTGATATGCGGGTCAGCGGACTGTCTGTGCATCGGATAATGGGTCAATGGACGGCCGTGGTGCGGGCCATCGGGCTGCATCGGGCCGCGCGCGCGGGATACCCTTCCGTGATCACTGGAGACGGGCGTCCAGACGCAGAAGGCGGTGCACGGGTGAGCTCGGGAGGTCTGGAGCTGCCCCCTGGTGACGGCAGTCACGAGGGTGGCCCGGCGGACGCCCCAGGCGGCGTCCCCGGCGGGACGCCGACGGAGGTCCCGGCAGGGGCGGTCTCCCTGGCGGGCGGACCGGCGGAGGCCGGGATCGCCCGGGCCGGCGCCGAACTGGACTGGGGTGCGGAGGCCTGGACCGAGGTCCGTACGCGGGCGCAGCGGGCCGGCCGGGCCTACATCTGGCTCAACCTGATCGAACAGCGGCTGCGGTCGGTGGTCGGCGCGGTGCTGAGGCCGATCTACGAACCGGTGCACGGCGGGGACGACTGGGTCGTCGCGGCCGCCGGCCCCGCCGGGCAGGAGTGGGTGCAGCGGGCCGTGGCCGTGCGCGAGGTCAGCCGCCGCAAGGGCTATCTGCTCGACTCCGCCGACGACAACGTGCTGAGCTTCCTGACCCTCCCGCAGCTGCGGGAGCTGATGGTCCAGCACTGGCCCTGCTTCGAGCCGTACTTCGACGACCGGCGCGAGATCGAGCTGGCCCTGGACGAGCTGGAGGTCACCCGCAACGTCGTCTCCCGCAACCGGGCACTGTCGCGGCCCGTGCTGGAGCAGGCCGAGCGGGCCTCGGCGCGGCTGCTGGAGGTGCTCGGCGGGGGCTCCGGCAGCCCCGCCGCGGACCGGCTGCCGATCGACGCCGTCGAGGACCTGGTGGGTGACCGGTACGCGGACGTGGTCTCGGTCCATCCGGACCGGGTCCGGCTCCAGCGCAACCTGCCGGCGGAGGACCTCTTCGGGGGCGCGCGGCGGCTCGACGGCATCGGGATAGGGCTCAACCTGCTGGTGCAGAACTTCTCGGGGCGAAGACTCGTCCGACTGACGGAGGCGGGCTGCCGGGTGCGCCTGCTGTTCCTGAACCCGGCGAGCAGCGCGGTCAAACGGCGCGAGCGGGAGCTGGGACTGCGCAAGGGCGAGCTGAGCCGCTCGGTCGAGATGAACATCCTGCACGTGCGGCGGGTCAGGGCGGGCCTGCGGGACCCCTCGCGCTTCGAGATCCACGTCTTCGACGAGACGCCGCGGTTCACCGCGTACCTGGTGGAGGGGCAGGCCTCGGGCATCGCGGTGGTCCAGTCATACCTGCGGCGGGCGCGCGGCATGGAATCGCCCGTCCTGGTGCTGCGCGGTGGCGGACGCGGGGTGCCCAAGGACGCGGACCACGGACTGTTCGCGACCTACCGGGAGGAGTTCGAGTCGATGTGGGAGGACTCCCGGCCGGTGTCGTGAGCACCTCCCGGGAGGGGGACGCCCGGCCTGTCAGTGGCCCGTGGCAGGCTGAAACCCGTTGACCGAAGACGTACGGGGGAGGGACGAGGGGTGGAGGACCAGCGCGGTACGGGGGGCTGGCACGGCCGGGTGCTGATCGGGTTCGACCTGGAGACGACCGGCACGGAGCCGGGCGAATCGAGGATCGTGACGGCGGCCGTGGTCGAAGTGCGCGGCGGTGCGGTGCACGAGCGGCGCGGCTGGCTGGCGGATCCGGGGATACCGATCCCCGAGGGGGCCTCGGCCATCCACGGAATCAGCACGGAACGGGCGGTCGCCGAGGGCCGCCCGGTGCGGGAGGTCGCCGACGAGGTCGCGGAGGCGCTGGTCGGACACTGGCGTGCGGGGGCCGTGGTCGTCGCCTACAACGCGGCCTTCGACCTCACGTTGCTCAGCGCCGAACTGGCCCGGCACGAACTGCCCTCGCTGGCCGAGCGGCTGGGCGGGGCGCGGACCGGTCCGGTGGTGGACCCGCTGACCATCGACCGGGCCGTGGACCGCTTCCGGCGCGGCAAGCGGACCCTGGAGGCGGTCTGTGGAGTGTACGGGGTCACCCTGGAGTCGGCGCACGACGCCGGCTCGGACGCCCTGGCCGCGGTCCAGGTGGCCCGCGCGATAGCCGAGCGGCACCCCCAGGTGGCCGAGCTGACCCCGGCCGACCTGCACGCACAGCAGGGCACCTGGCATGCCCGCTGGGCCCGGGACTTCCAGTCCTACCTGCGCCGCCAGGGCACCCCGGACGCGGTGATCGACACGGCCTGGCCCCTGCGCGACCCGCTGCCGGTCTGACCGGACCCGGCCGGACGGGCCGGTGCAGGGACCGGCGGGCCGTCAGCGGGCGAGGAACGGGATCAGCTGCGCCGTGAGTTCGGCGGGCGCGTCCATCGCGATGAGGTGGGCGGCGGTCGGGAATTCGACCAGGGTGGCGCCGGGGATCTCGTGGGCGTAGCGCCGGCCGATGTCCTGGAAGTCGGCGACGTCGAGTGCGCCGATCCCGACCAGGGCGGGTACGGCGATGCCGGACAGGTCGCCCCGGACGACGCCCTGCGCGTGCTCCCCGACGGCGTCCTGGTTCACCAGCGAGGTGCGGATCGGCTCCCGGAGCCGCTCGGCCAGTCCGGCCGCGACGTCCTCCCACGCGCGGGCCGGCCCGCGCACCCACATGTCCAGGTTCGCGGCGACGGCGGCGTCCAGGTCGCCCGAGGCCAGCGCCCGCGTCTCGGCCTCGTCGTAGGCGATCATCTCCGCGGACCAGTCGTACCCGGGCCACGGCGCGGCCAGCAGGGCCAGGGAGTGGACCCGGTCCGGGTGGGTGAGGGCGAAGTCCACGGCCACCCGGCCGCCCCAGGACGCGCCCACGAGCCGGACGCGCTCGTGCCCGAGGTGGTCCAGGAGCCGGCGCAGGTCGTCGGTCTCCCTGAACGGACCGCTCGGCGGCGCGGACTGCCCGAAGCCCCGCAGGTCGTAGCGGATGACCGAGTGCCGTTCCGCGAGAGCGGGGACGACCGCGTCCCACATGTGGTGGTCGGCGATCCCGGCGTGCACCAGCACGACGGGCGGCCCGTCGCCGGTGACGACGTAGGAGAGGTGTCCGAGGTCGTCGGATAGTGTGATCATCCGCAGATGTTCGCAGGCCGGTGGCGTGCCCACCAGCGTCGGGGTCGCGGCCCAGGTGCATCGACGCGCGTCAGCGACCCTGCGGGTCGGGAGGATGGTGCTGTGACCGGAAGGGTTCACCGCCTCACGGCCCCCGGCACGGCACCTCGCTGCGTCGTCGGACCGTGCGAGGACGCCGGGTACGAGCTGCGGCCCTCCACCGTGCGATGCACCGCACCGCACGCCGCGAGCCGGCACGCCCATCCGGCCACAGCGCTAGAAGGCATGCCACCGCGTCCGCAGGTCGCCGTCCCTGAGCGAGGCCACGCGGCGGCGGAACTCGGCCAGGGCGCCCGGGCGGGCGGGTGCGTGCTGGGCGACCCAGGCGCAGCCGGCGGTCTCGCGGGCGCCGCGCAGGACCGCGCAGCCCTCCCAGTCGCGGACGTCCCATCCGTACACCGCCGCGAAGGCGTCGTACTCCCCGGCGGGCATCCCGTACCGGTCGTGGGACAGGGCCATCACCACCAGGTCGTGCTCGCGCAGGTCCACCGACACGGTCTCCAGGTCGACGAGGGCCGGGCCGTCCGGGCCGACGTGGACATTGCGCGGCAGGGCGTCGCCGTGGACCGGACCGGGGGGCAGGTGCGGGGACAGGCCCGCCAACGCGTCCGCGCAGGCGTCGCGGCGGGCGCGCAGGTACGCCGCGTCGGCCGGGTCGATCGCGTCCCCCGCCAGCCGCAGCCAGCGCTCCACACCCCCCAGCAGGTCCCGCGCCGGCAGGGCGAACGGCGGCTCGGGGAGCGCGTGGACGGCCCGCAGCAGCACCGCCAGGTCCTCGGGCCCCGCGGGCCGCACCGGGTCCGGGAGCCGGTGCCACAGGGTCAGCGGATGGCCGCCCACCAGCCGCGGCTTCGGCTCGGCGGCGCGGACCGCCGGGATGCCGGCGGCGGCGAACCAGTCCGCCACCATCAGTTCGCGCTCGGCCCGCTCCAGCAGCGAGGCCTCCCGGCCCACCTTGACCACGAGGGCGCCGACGGCGAACACGGCGTTCTCGCCGAGCGCGAGCAGGACGGGCTCCGCGGCCCCGCCCCGGCCGACGTCCCCGGTGAGGCCCGCCGTCGTCAGTACGTCCCTGGCCCGTGCTTCGTCCATGCCGCCGTTCTACCACCGCGTTGCGCCACCGCCCGGTCAGAGGGGGTCGCCCAGCGGGCCGTGCTCCGCCTCCAGGCTCTTCGCCCAGTGGGCGGCGAAGTCGGGCCGGGTGCCGTCGGCGTCGGTGAACCCGTACTCCCGGTACAGGCCCCACGTGGCCAGGGCCCGGCCCGACTTGGCCATGATCCGGGGGTCGGCGGCCAGCGCCGCGACCGCCCGGCCCAGGTACGCGGGGGACTCGGAGTGGGCGAAGTCCGGGTCCTGTGCCACGCCGTCGCGCCAGGTGGCCTCGGTGACGCCGAAATGGTCGAGCACGGCCTCCGAACGCAGGAAGCCCGGGGTGATCGCCACGGCGGCGACGCCGTGCGGCCTGAGCTCGGCGGCCTGCGCGAACGCCAGGCGGATCACCGCGGACTTGGCCAGGTCGTAGAAGAGCGAACCGCGGTAGCGGGCGGTGTTGCCGTCGGTCACCTCGACCACCAGGCCGCTCCCGCGCGCGACCATCAGCGGCAGCGCGAACCGGCTCGTGATCAGGTGGGTCTCCACCGCCTGGCGCAGCAGCCGCAGGCCGGTCTCCAGGTCCTGTTCCCACAGCGGGTGCTCCCAGTCGGTCAGCGGGTCTCCGCCCCACACCGAGTCGACCAGGACATCGAGCCGCCCCGCCTGTTCGGCGGCGATCCGCTCGACGAGGGCCCGGACCTCCTCCGGGCGGCTGTGGTCAGTGCGGACGGCGATGCCCAGGCCCCCCGCCGCCGTGATCCGCGCCGCCGTGTCCTCGATCGTCTCCGGACGGTCCAGGTCCGACCGCCCAGCACCGCTGCTGCTGCGCCCAGTGACGTATACGGTCGCGCCGGCGCGGCCGAGCTCCACGGCGATGCCCCGGCCGCCGCCGCGGGTGCCGCCCGCGACCAGGGCCACCTTGCCGGCCAGCGGGCGTGCGTCGGTCGTCATGATTCCTCCGGTTCGTCGGGGTGGACCGGCGCCAGACGGGGGCGCAGTACGGTGTCGAGTTCCCGCCGCAGCCGCTGCGCGAGGGTGCCCCGGCGTTCCACGGCCCAGGCCAGGCCCGCGCCGGCGGTGATCGCCTGCACGGTGCCGGCCAGGCCCGCGACGTCCGTGTCGGCACGGAGCTCGCCCGCGGCGACGGCCTCGGCCAGCAACTCCTCGATCGCCCGCCGCTGGGCGCGGTGCACGGCCAGGGCGCGTTCGTACAGCTGCGGATCGGTCAGGTCCGTGCACAGGAAGGCCAAGTGGTGGGCGAAGCTCTCCGGCGTGTCCATCCCGGCCAGGTTTTGCGACACCAGAGCCGCCAGGGCCCCGAGCGCGGACGGGTGGGCCGCGCGGGCCCGCGAGGCCAGCTCGCCCGCCTCCTCGGCGGACCGGTCGGCGAGCGCCAGCAGGAGCCCGCGCTTGGAGCCGAAGCGCTGTACGAGGGTGCCGGGCACCAGACCGACCTCGCCGGCCACGGCCGCCAGGGTGAGGCCCACGGGCCCGACCCGGCCCATGACCCGAGCCGCGGCCTGCAGGATCACCGCGTCCTCGACTCCGCGTGGGCGTGCCACGACCGGCCACCTCCTTATTAATGAATGCATGTTCATTCATTCAATCGCTTCGTGGGCCGACCTGGCAAACCCGCTGTGGCTGTGGTCGGCGGGTGGTGGCCCGCGCTGACTCGCCCGATGCTGGAGTGGTGGTTGCCGAAGAACACGTGAGCGCGGGCCGCGGCCCCAGCAGGGTGGCGCGGCACGCGATCCGCACCACCCTCAGCGCCTGCACCGCGTTCTACGCGTGCCTGTACGGGCTGGACCGGCCCGTGGCGGCGACGTACGCACTCTTCGCGGTGGTATCGATGGCGGCCCTGTCCCGCATCCCCGGCACCGGTGAACAGCGGGCCGCCGTCGTGGTCAGGACGCTGCCGGTGGCGTGCCTGCTGCTGACCGCCGGCACCTTCCTCGCCGTGCGGACCTGGACCGCCGTGGCAGGCATGCTGGTCTTCGGTTTCGCCATCGCCTTCGTGGCCGCGGCCGGCCCCCGGGCCGCCGGTGCCGCCCCCGGGTTGCAACTGCTCTACATCCTGCCGTGCTTCCCGCCCTACGCGCCCGGCACCCTCGGCGAACGGCTGGGGGGTGCGATCTTCGGCCTGGTCCTGCTCGTCCTCGCCGAGAAGTTCGTCCTACCGGAACCGCGCGGCACCACCTACCGCGAGCTCGTCGCCGGGGCGGGCGACACCGCCGCCCGCTTCGCCGCCGAGCTGGGCCGCCCGCCGTACACGCTGCCGGCGGCCGAGGTGGAGGCCGCCCGGAAGGCCGGTGAGTCCCTGCGCCCCCTCCATGTGGAGGAGGCCGAGCGCCCCGCCGGGCCCGGCCTGCGCGACCGGGCCCTCGCTCACACCGGCCTGGGGGTGCGGACCCTGCTCGGGCGGCTGGCCGGCCTGCCTCCACCGCCCCCGGGCCTGGCGCCGGCGAAGACCGGACTGGAGCTGCTGGAGGCGGTCGGTCGGTCGGCCGCCGAGACCAGTGCCCTGCTGGCCGGGACGGGCCGGGCGACCGACGGGGCCGCCGCCCTGCGGCGACTGCGGGAAGAGGTGAGGGAGGCGGCCGAGCGGGAGCCGCAGCCGGTCACCGAGGTGCGCGGCCGCCGCCGCGCGGCGCTGCTGGAGGTGGCGGACGCAGCCGTGGCCTTCGCCACCGCGGCCGAGCTGGCGGTCCGGGGCAGGCGCGCCCCGATGCCGACCGGGACGGACTCCGGCCGGTTCTGGTACGCGGGCCGGCGCGCGCCCGGCCTGTGGTGGCACCGGCTGGCGGCCCACGCAGGGCCGCGCTCCGTGCACTTCCAGAACGCCGTCCGGATCAGCCTCGCGCTCGCGGCCGCCCGTGCGGTCGCCGGCGTCGAATCGCTGCCCCACGGCTTCTGGGCGATGCTGGCCGTCCTCAGCCTGACCCGGACCACGGTCACCCAGACGAGGGCGACCGTCCGCCAAGCGCTCGCCGGAACCCTGCTCGGCGCGCTCCTCGCCGCCGGGGTCCTGGTCCTGGTCGGCGGCCACACCACCGTCTACGCCGTCGTCCTGCCGCTGGTGATGCTCGTCGCCTTCCTGGTCGGGCCGGTCCGGGGCGTGGGCTGGGCCCAGGGCATGTTCACCCTCGTGGTGTCCTTCGTCTTCGCGCAGCTGGCGCCCGTGACCTGGCGGCTGGCCGAGATCCGGCTCATGGACGTGGTCGTCGGGAGCATGATCGGCATCGTCTTCGGGCTGCTCGCCTGGCCGCGGGGAGCGCAGGCGGAGCTGCACCGCGCGGTCGCGCTGCTGCTGGCGAGGGAGGCCGAGACGGTCGAGGCGACCGCAGCCGCCGTGGCCGCCGGGAGACGGGACACCGCGCCCGACGACCGGGCGCTGAGGCTCGCGCTCTCGCTGGCGGAGTGCGCGTACGCGCAGCGCCAGAGCGAGCCGCGGGCCCCGGTGGCCGGGGCTCCGGACTGGCAGGCCGCCATGATCACCGGCCACCACGTGCTCTGGGGATCCCGGAGGCTGCTCGCCCGGGCCGGCCCGGACCTCGGGCCGGGCAACGGGGAGCGGCTCGGTGATCGGGCGGACGGGGTGGCGGCCCGGATGCGGGGTGCGGCGCGGTGGGCGGCCGCGGTGCCGCCGGAGACCGCGGCGCGCGCTGGCGGGGCCGCCGGCCGGGCGGCCGTGACGGAGGGAGTAGAGGGAGCAGCGGGACCGGAGGGAGCAGACGGTACGGGCGGTGCGGGCGGAACCAGTGGTACGGGCGGTGTGGGCGGAACCAGTGGTGCGGGCGGTGCGAGTGGTGCGGGCGGTGCGGCGCGGCGCCCGGAGGGCGTCGCCCCGGCGGAGTTCTTCGCCGCCCAGACCTGGCTCGACTCGCTCACCCTCGACGTCGAGCGCGTGCTGGCGCCCTGCCGCGCCGTCGATCCCGCCGACCCGGCCGGCCGTGACCCGTCCGCCTCCCCGGGGCCGTCCAGGACGACCTGAAAATGATTGCACGAGACGTCTCGTCTCGTTAGGGTCGGGCCATGACCTCCGCCAAGCCCGCCCACATCGCCATGTTCTCCATCGCCGCGCCCGGGCACGTGAACCCCAGCATCGAGGTGATCCGGGAGCTCGTCGCCCGCGGCCACCGGGTCAGCTACGCCATCCCCGCCTCCTTCGCCGAGCAGGTCGCCGGGACCGGTGCCACACCCGTGGTCTACACCTCCACCCTCCCCACCGAAGACGAACCGGAGGCCTGGGGCACCGAACTCATCGACCACCTGGAGACCTTCCTGAACGACGCGGTCCAGGCCCTCCCGCAGCTCGCCGCCGCCTTCGAGGGCGACGAACCAGACCTCGTCCTCCACGACATCACCGCCTACCCGGCGCCGGTGCTCGCCCACCGCTGGGGCGTCCCCGCCGTTTCGCTCTCCCCGAACCTCGTCGCCTGGGAGGGGTACGAACAGGAGGTGGCCGAGCCGATGTTCGCCGAGCTGAAGGCCTCCGAACGCGGGCAGGCCTACTACGCCGCGTTCGCGGCGTGGCTCACCGAGAACGGCCTCGGCAGCCAGGTCGACCGCTTCCAGGGCCGCCCCCGCCGCAGCCTCGTCCTCATCCCCAAGGCCCTCCAACCCCACGCCGACCGCGTCGACGAGTCCGTCCACACCTTCGTCGGAGCCTGCCAGGGCGACCGCAGCGCCGCCCAGGGCACCTGGACCAGGCCCGAGGCCGCCCGCGGCAGGAAGGTCGTCCTGGTCTCGCTCGGCTCGGCCTTCACCAAGCAGCCCGCCTTCTACCGCGCCTGCATCGACGCCTTCGCCGACCTGCCCGACTGGTACGTCGTCCTGCAGATCGGCAGGCACACCGACCAGGCGGACCTCGGTGAGATCCCCGCCAACGTGGAGGTCCACCGCTGGGTGCCCCAGCTGGACATCCTGCGCCAGGCCGACGCCTTCATCACCCACGCGGGCGCCGGCGGCAGCCAGGAGGGGCTGGCCACCGCCACCCCGATGGTCGCCGTCCCCCAGGCCGTCGACCAGTTCGGCAACGCCGACGTGTTGGCCTCCCTGGGCGTGGCCCGGCACGTCCCGATGGCCGACGCGGATGCGGCCACCCTCCGCGAGGCGGTCCTCGCTCTCGTCGCCGATCCCGCCGTCGCCGCCCGCGCCGAGGAGATCCGTGCCGGGATGGCCGCCGAGGGCGGCACACGCCGGGCCGCCGACCTCATCGAGGCGGAACTGTCGTAGGCGCACCCTAGGGTGCCCCCATGACGAAGACCACGGTGACGACGAAGTACGCGGCGCTGCTGCGCGGGATCAATGTCGGCGGCAGCAAGAAGGTCCCGATGGCGGAGCTGCGCTCCGTGATCGAAGGACTGGGGCACGGTGACGTGCAGACGTACCTGCAGAGCGGCAACGCCGTCTTCAGCAGTGCGCAGACCGATCCGGTGGCGCTCGCCCGGGAACTGGAGGCGGCCATCGAGGCCCACTTCGGCTTCCGGGTCGCGTGCCTGGTGCTCGACGGCGCGTACCTGCGCGCGGTCGAGCAGGCGTGCCCCTTCCCGGCGGCGGAGCTGGAGGGCAGGCAGCTCCACGCCACCTTCCTCTCCGAGCAGCCCGGCGCGGAGCGCTTCGCCGCGCTCGACGCGGCCGCGTTCCTCCCCGAGGAGTACCGGCTCGGCGACCGCGTCCTCTACCTCTACGCCCCTGACGGCCTGGGCCGCTCCAAGCTGGCGGAGGCCCTCGCCAGGCCAGCCGTCGTCAAGGGCATCGACGTGACCACCCGCAACTGGAACACCGTCGCCAAGCTCGTGGAGATGACCGGCGCCTGACCACGTGCCGGGTCCTCACCCGCCCGGCACCGGGGTGGCCTGGTGGTAGTACATCCGCCAGCCGGTCCCGTCCTCGGACAACCGCCAGAGCGAACTCCTGCGCGCCCGCCGCCCGCCGATCACGGTCTCGTAGGTGAGGTGCACCAACCCCGGTGCCAGTTCGACACCCGCCAGGCCGGCCGGCTCGTACCGCGGCCCGCCGGCGCAGCCGCCCTCCAGGTCCGGCAGCGCCGCGAGCATCGCTTCCCTGTCCCACCTGCGGCCCGAGGCGCCCACCTCGACGAACTCCGGATCGAGGAGCGGATCCGTCAACGTCCTCGACGTCCGCACGCCGGGGCTCATCAACAGGATCTCGCCCGCGATCGCCATGGCCACACTGCCGCCCTCTTCATCAGCACTCATGGGGATCATCCTGGCCCCCGGCCGCCGCGCCCCGGGCCCCCGGGGGCGACGCCCGGGGCGGGGTGTGCCAGGCTCATCGGCATGCGGTACATCATCATCGGCGCGGGCGCCGTCGGCGCCACCATCGGCGGACGGCTCGCGGAGGCGGGCGGCGAGGTCGTCCTCGCCGCGCGCGGCGCACACGCGGAGGCCCTGCGCGTCGGGGGGCTGCGCCTGACGACGGCGGACGGCAGCCGGGTGCACCGGCTGCCGGTGGTCACCGGACCGGACGAGATGGGCGAACTGCGCCCGGACGACGTGCTGTTGCTGGCGGTCAAGACCCAGGACGCGGTCGCGGCGCTCGACGCGTGGGGCGACGCCGAGGTCGCGGGCGGCGGCACGGCCGCACAGCGGCTCCCGGTGCTCTGCGCGCAGAACGGCGTGGAGAGCGAGCGGCTGGCGCTGCGGCGCTTCGCGCGCGTGTACGGGGTGTGCGTCTGGCTGCCCGCCACCTTCCTGGAGCCGGGAGTGGTCTCGGCGCTGTGCACCCCGCTGACCGGCATCCTGCACCTGGGCCGGGCCGCGGGCGGCACCGACGCGCTCGCCCGGGCGGTCGCGGCCGACCTCGACCGGGCAGGCTTCGAGGCGCCGCCCGTCGAGGACGTCATGCGCTGGAAGTACGCGAAGCTGCTGGGGAACCTGGGCAACGCGATCCAGGCGACGACCGGCCCGGAGCCCGACCCGGCGAAGGCGGCGCTGCTGCTGCGGGCCGTCCGCGAGGGGAAGGCCGCCTTCGGTGCCGCCGGCATCGCCTACGCCTCGGACGCGGAGCAGTCGCAGGCCCGCGACGGGAAGGTGGACCAGCCGCCGGGCGTGCGGGGCGGGTCCTCCTGGCAGAGCCTGGCGCGCGGCACGGGCTCGGTCGAGGCGGACTACCTCAACGGGGAGATCTCGCTGCTGGGCCGTCTGCACGGGGTGCCCACCCCGGTCAACGACGTCCTGCGGCACGCGGCGAACATCTTCGCCCGCGAGGGCCTGCCGCCGGGCGCGATGTCCGTCGCGGACCTGACGGCCCTGGCCGACGAGGCCGCCGCCCGGGCGTAGCGGGCGGGGCCCTCAGGCCCTCAGGCCGTCAGCGCCGGTCGCCGCGCGGGCGCCGCGGCAGCCGCGTCGTAGCGGCGCAGCAGCAGTCGCGCCAGTTCCGGGGCGGCGCCCAGGACGTCGGCCACCACGTCGGCGCCTGCGGCCTCGGCGCCGGCCGCGATGCGGTCGGGGAGCCGGCCGGGGGCGATGACGTACGGCGCCACCGCGACCCGGGCGAAGCCCTCGGCGCGCAGGGCCCGTACGGCGTCCTCCGTACGGGGCAGAGCGGCGGAGGCGAACGCAGGCCGCACGGCGCACCAACCGGTGTGCCGCCACTCCCGCGCGATTTCAGCGATCACTGCGATCGCCTCCGGGTCCGTGGAGCCGGCGGACGCGAGCACCACCGCGGTGGTGGCCCGGTCCGCCGGGGAGAGGCCGGCTTCGGACAGCCGGCGTTCGAGAGCCTCGACGAGCAGCGGCGACGGGCCGAGGACGTCCGCCACCGAGACCGACAGGCCCGGCAGACGCGTCAGCGCGTCCGACAGCGCCGCCGGGATGTCGGCCTTCGCGTGGAAGGCCCGGGTCAGTAGCAGTGGCAGGGCCACCACGTCGCGGGCGCCTTCGGCGTGCAGCGCCGACAGCACCTGATCGACCCGCGGGGCGTTGAAGTCCAGGAAGGCCGTCTCCACCCGCAGTCCGGGGCGCAGCGCCCGCACCCGCCGGGTGAGGGCGTGCACGGTCGCGGCGTGCCGTGGGTCGCGGCTGCCGTGGGCGATGACCAGCAGTACGGACGCCACGCGGATCAGCTCCTCACCAGCAGGCCGCGGCTGCGCAGGACGTACCGCTCCAGGGGGCTGAAGATCAGCAGGTCGATGGCGATGCCGACGACGAGGATCAGGATGATCGCGAGGAACACCCCGGGCAGGTCGATGTTGTTGCGGCCGTTCTCCAGCAGCTGGCCCAGGCCCAGGCCGAGGTCGGGGGAGGAGGCGATGATCTCGGCGGCCATCAGCGAGCGCCAGGAGAACGCCCAGCCCTGCTTGAGGCCGGCCACGTAGCCCGGCAGCGCGGCCGGCATGACCACGTGCCAGGCGCCGCGCAGGCCCGTGGCACCGAGCGTGCGGCCGGCTCGCAGGAACAGCGGCGGGACCTGGTCGATACCGGAGACGAGGCCGTTGGCGATGGACGGGACGGCGCCCAGCAGGATGACCGTGAACATCATGGCGTCGTTGAGGCCGAACCAGAGCACGGCAGGCGGTACCCACGCCACGGACGGCAGGGACTGCAGGCCCTGGAGGATCGGGCCGATCGCGGCGCGCACGAACTTCACCCGGGCGACGATCAGGCCGAGTGGAGTGCCGATGGCCAGGGCCAGCAGGAAGCCGAGCAGACCACGAGACACGGAGGTCCAGATGACCTCCAGCAGGGTCCCCTTCAGCCACATGTCGGACAGGCTGTCCCACACCGCGGAGGGGGCGGGGAGCTTTGTCTCGTCGGTGAGCTTCAGGGAGACCAGGACCTGCCAGAGCACCAGGACCAGGCCGACCGCCAGGAACGGCGGCAGGGCCTTCCTGACGAGGACCTCGCGGACCGGCGTTCGGTGGGTCTGGACCGCGTCCAGGGCGTCGAGCCCGGCCTCCAGGCCCGCGAGGTCGTCCGTCTTCGCCTTCGTATCAGTGCTGGCCATGGCGGCGGATCTCCCCACGCAGGTGTTCAGTGATCTCGAGGGACAGTTCCGCGACGTCCGCGTCCTCGATGCGGCGCGGCTGCGGGATGTCCACGGTCCATTCCTTCGCGACCCGTCCCGGGCGGGAGGAGAGCAGGACCACGCGCTGGGCGAGACGGACGGCTTCGCGCACGTTGTGGGTGACGAACAGGACGGACAGCCCCGTCTCCTGCCAGATGCGGGTGAGTTCGCCGTGAAGGACGTCGCGGGTGATGGCGTCGAGGGCCGCGAACGGTTCGTCCATCAGGAGCAGGCGGCTGTCCTGGGCGAGCGCTCGGGCCAGGGCGACGCGCTGGCGCATGCCGCCGGAGAGCTCGTGCACGCGCTTGCCGTGGGCGCCGCCGAGGCGGACCAGCTCCAGCAGGCGTTCGGCCTCGGCCGTGCGGTCGGCCCGGGCGACCCCGCGCAGGCGCAGGGCGAGTTCGATGTTCTTGCCCGCGGTCAGCCACGGGAAGAGGGCGTGCTCCTGGAACATGAGCGCGGGGCGGCCGCCGGGGGTCTCGATGGCTCCCGTGGACGGCTTGTCGAGGCCGGCCACCAGGTTGAGCAGGGTGGACTTTCCGCAGCCGGACGCCCCCAGGAGGGTGACGAACTCTCCGGGAGCGACATCGAGGCTGATGTCGTCCAGGACGAGCTGCGCTCCGGCCGGGCCGGAGAAGGACTTCGAGACGTGCTCGATACGGGCGGCGTGCGCCGCCGCGTGGGCGGTGCCCTCGGCAGCCTTGGCGAGTGTCGTGGCCATGGTCGTCACCTCCTGGGTTGGCTGGACTGCGGGTTACTCGGCACCGAGGCCGGCGTCGGGGACCTCGGGCTTGCCGGCGGCCTTGAGCACCTTGTTCAGGAGCGTCAGGTCGTAGATGCCGGTCAGGTCGGGCTGCTCGATGAGGCCGGCCTTGACCGCCCACTCCGACTGGGTCCTCAGCGTCGAGGCGAGCGGATCGTCGGTGATCTCGATGCTCGGCCAGGCCGGATCGATGACCTTCGGGTCGAGCCCCCTGCCGCTGTCCGCCGCCAGCTTGGCGTTGGCGGATGCCTTCGCCTTCTCCGGGTTGGCGTTGATCCACTCGTTGGTCTTCACCGTGCCGGCGAGCGCGGCCTCGACCACGTCGGGGTGCTCCCTGAGGAACTTCTGCGACACGATGACGTTCGTGATCACGAACGTCTTCTCGGGCCACAGGTCGGTCTCGTCGAGGAGGACGGAGCCGCCGTCGGAGACCAGCTTGGAGGCCGTCGGCTCGGGCACCCAGGCGCCGTCGACGGAGCCCTGCCGGAAGGCGTCCGGGGCCACCTTGTTGTCCGTGCGGACGACCGAGACATCCCCCTTGCCGGACTCCGGGTCGACCGTCCAGCCCCTCTCGGAGATCCAGTTGAGGAACGCGACGTCCTGCGTGTTCCCCTTCTGCGGGGTGGCGATCTTCTTGCCCCTGAGGTCGTCCAGGGTCTTGACCTTGTCCGGGTTCACGACCAGCTTCACGCCACCCGACGCCGACCCGGAGATGATCCGCAGGTTCCGGCCCTTCGACTTCACGTAGGCGTTGATCGACGGCGAGGGACCGATGAAACCGATGTCGAGGGAACCGCCGTTGAGCGCCTCGATCTCGGACGGGCCGGCGTTGAAGACCTGCGGCTTGATCCTGGTGGCGCCGAGCTCCTGCTGGATCAGCCCTTCCTGGAGGCCGACCAGCGCGGTGGCGTGGGTGAGGTTCGGGAAGTACCCGATGCGCACCTCGGAAGCCGACAGCTTCCTGCCGTTGGAGGCGGCGGCGTTCGCCGTGTCGTCGCCCGTGTCCTCCGCCTGGGAGCCGTAGCCGCAGGAGGCGAGCGCGCCGATCAGGAACGGCAGGGCGGCGGCCGCGGCGAGGCCGCGGCGCAGGGTGGTACGGATGGCAGGCACGGGAGGACTTCCTCTCGGCGCGCCGTGGGTTACGGCGCGGGTCTTCGTCGGTGGAACAGCGGCGGGTACGGCTCGTGGACGACGGGAGCGCTCACCGCGCACATCGCGCCACCCCTCCCTGGCCGCTGCCGAGGGCGCCGCTGCCGATGCGGCCGCCCTCTTTCGCGAAGGTCGAGTAAGGACCGGCGGACACGGCTAGAAGTCCCAACCGTCGTCGTCCCGGACCGCGTCGGCGGCCTCGGCCTGGGAGGCGAAGGACTCGCCCGCCATGCCCGCCGCCAGGGTGGTCCCGTCGGCCGGGTCGATCAGCAGGAAGGACCCGGTGCGGCGGGAGTCGGCGTACGCGTCGAGCGCCAGGGGCTCGGCGGTGCGGACGACGACCCGCCCGATGTCGTTGGCCACCAGCTGTCCGGGGTCCGGGTGCTGGGACAGGTCGTCCAGGGTCAGCCGGGAGGGGATCTCCTTGACGATCGCCTTGACCGTGCGGGTCGTGTGCTTGATGAGCACCCGGGCGCCGACGGCCAGCGGCTGGTCGGCCACGTGGCAGACGGTCGCCACGACGTCCTGCGTGGTGGCCGGGGCGTTGGCGGACGGTGCGATCAGATCGCCGCGCGAGATGTCGATGTCGTCCTTCAGACGCACCGTCACCGACTGCGGCGCCCAGGCGATGTCCACCGGCTCGCCCAGCGCGTCGATGCCCTCGATGACCGAGGTGCGCCCGGACGGCAGGACCGTGACGGCCTCGCCGACACGCAGGACGCCGGAGGCGATCTGGCCCGCGTAGCCGCGGTAGTCGGGGTGCTCGGGGGTCTGCGGGCGGATCACGTACTGCACCGGGAAACGTGCCGGGCAGGCGGTGAGGTCGTGGCTGACCGGGACGGTCTCCAGGTGCTCCAGCACGGTGGGGCCGCCGTACCAGTCCATGTTGGCGGAGGGTTCCACGACGTTGTCGCCGGCGAGCGCCGAGATCGGGATCGCGGTGATCTCCGGGACGCCCAGGTCCGAGGCGTAGGCGGTGAATTCCTCGGCGATCGTGGCGAAGACCGATTCGGCGTAGCCGACGAGGTCCATCTTGTTGACGGCGAGGACGACGTGGGGGACGCGCAGGAGGGCGGCGACGGCGGCGTGTCGGCGGGTCTGCTCGATGACGCCGTTGCGGGCGTCGACGAGGACGACGGCGAGGTCGGCGGTGGAGGCGCCGGTGACCATGTTCCGGGTGTACTGCACGTGGCCGGGGGTGTCGGCGAGGATGAACCGGCGGCGGGCGGTGGCGAAGTAGCGGTAGGCGACGTCGATGGTGATGCCCTGCTCGCGTTCGGCGCGCAGGCCGTCGGTGAGGAGGGCGAGGTCGGGGGCGTCCTGGCCGCGTCGGGCGGAGACGGCCTCGACGGCTTCCATCTGGTCGGTCAGGACCGATTTGGAGTCGTGTAGGAGGCGGCCCACCAGGGTGGACTTGCCGTCGTCGACGGAGCCGGCGGTCGCGAAGCGCAGCAGGGTGGTCGCTGCGAGGTCGTCGAGTCCGGCGACCTGGTCGGTGGTGCTGGTCATGTCTAGAAGTACCCTTCGCGCTTGCGGTCTTCCATCGCGGCCTCGGACATCTTGTCGTCGGCGCGGGTCGCGCCCCGCTCGGTGAGGCGGGAGACGGCGATCTCGGCGATCACGGCGTCGAGTGTGGTGGCGTCGGAGTCGACGGCGCCGGTGCAGGACATGTCGCCGACGGTGCGGTAGCGGATGAGCCGGGTTTCGGTGGTCTCGTCTTCCTTGGGGCCGCCCCACTCGCCGGCGGTCAGCCACATGCCGTTGCGTCGGAAGACCTCGCGCTCGTGGGCGAAGTAGATCTCGGGCAGTTCGATGCCCTCGCGGGAGATGTACTGCCACACGTCCAGCTCGGTCCAGTTGGAGAGCGGGAAGACGCGGACGTGTTCGCCGGGGGCGTGCCGGCCGTTGTAGAGCTGCCAGAGTTCGGGGCGCTGGCGGCGGGGGTCCCACTGGGAGAACTCGTCGCGCAGGGAGAAGACGCGTTCTTTGGCGCGGGCCTTCTCCTCGTCGCGGCGGCCGCCGCCGAAGACGGCGTCGAACTTCAGGTTGTGGATGGCCTCGGTCAGCGGGACGGTCTGTAGCGGGTTGCGGGTGCCGTCGGGGCGTTCGCGCAGGGTGCCGGCGTCGATGTAGTCCTGGACGGACGCGACGTGCAGGCGCAGTCCGTGCTCGGTGACGGTTCGGTCGCGGTAGTCGAGCACCTCGGGGAAGTTGTGGCCGGTGTCGACGTGCAGCAGCGCGAAGGGCACCGGTGCCGGCGCGAACGCCTTCAGCGCCAGGTGCAGCATGACGATGGAGTCCTTGCCGCCGGAGAAGAGGATCACCGGCTTCTCGAACTCACCCGCCACCTCCCGGAAGATGTGCACGGCCTCGGATTCCAGGGCGTCCAGGTGCGACAGCGCGTAGGGCGCGTCCGTCTCCTCGTGGACGTGTGCGACGGTCGTCGTCATGCCAGACCCCTCTCGGTGAGCAGCGCGTGCAGGGCCGCAGCCGACTCCTGCACGGTCTGCGTGTGCGACTCGATACGGAGGTCCGGGGACTCCGGTGCCTCGTACGGGTCGTCGACCCCGGTCAGACCGGTGATCTCGCCCGCGGCCTGCTTGGCGTACAGGCCCTTCACGTCACGCTCGGAGCACACCTCGACCGGAGTGGCCACGTGCACTTCGAGGTACTCCGTCGCCGCGGCCGCGTGCCGCTTGCGGACGGCCTCGCGGCTGTCGGCGAACGGCGCGATCACCGGCACCAGTGCCTTGACGCCGTTGCTCGCGAGGAGTTCGGCGACGAAGCCGATCCGCTGCACGTTGGTGTGCCGGTCCTCGCGGCCGAAGCCCAGGCCGGCGGAGAGGAACTCGCGGATCTCGTCCCCGTCGAGCACCTCCACCCGGTGACCCTCGGCGCGCAGCCGCTCGGCCAGCGCGTAGGCGATGGTGGTCTTGCCCGCGCTCGGCAGCCCGGTCAGCCACACGGTGGCGCCCTGGTCGCTCACGCTCATCTGCTCTGTCTCCGTAGGTTCTTCACTGGTCGTCATCAGCCGTGCAGCCCGCACTCGGTCTTGCCCCGCCCAGCCCAGCGGCCGGACCGCGCGTCCTCGCCCTCCGCCACGCGGCGGGTGCAGGGGGCGCAGCCGACGGAGGCGTAGCCGTCCATCAGCAGCGGGTTGGTGAGTACGCCGTGCTCGGCCACGTACGCGTCCACGTCGTCCTGCGTCCACCGGGCGATCGGCGAGACCTTGACCTTCTGCCGCTTCTCGTCCCAGCCGACCACCGGGGTGTTCGCCCGGGTCGGGGACTCGTCGCGGCGCAGGCCCGTCGCCCACGCGTCGTACGCGGTCAGGCCCTCTTCCAGCGGCTTGACCTTGCGCAGCGCGCAGCACAGGTCAGGGTCCCGGTCGTGCAGCTTCGGCCCGTACTCGGCGTCCTGCTCGGCGACGCTCTGCCGCGGGGTCAGCGTGATGACGTTGACGTCCATCACCGCGTCGACCGCGTCCCGGGTGCCGATGGTCTCCTCGAAGTGGTAGCCCGTGTCGAGGAAGACCACGTCCACGCCGGGGAGGACCCGCGAGGCCAGGTGGGCGACGACCGCGTCCTCCATGGAGGAGGTCACGGCGAACTTCCCGCCGAAGGTGTCGACCGCCCAGCGCAGGATGTCCAGCGCGGAGGCGTCCTCCAGGTCGCGGCCCGCCTGCTCGGCCAGCTCCTTGAGGGTGGCCGACTTCAGCGCCGCGTTCTTGAGACTGGCATCTTGAGTGGTGGTCATATCTCGTCCCCTCCCGCTGATCCCGCTGATTCCGCAGATCCCGTTGATCCGGCTGCACCGGACCGGACGCCCCGGGCCAGCAGCCCGAGGTACTTCAGCTGGAAGGCCCGGTTGCAGGCCCGGCACTCCCACGCGCCGTGGCCCGTCTCGTGGGGGAACAGGTCCTCGTCGCCGCAGTAGGGGCAGTAGAAGGGGGCGGCCCGCTCGCTCACGAGAGGCTCTTCTCGTCCGCGCGGGCGACCCAGGCCGCGAAGCGCTCGCCGTCCTCGCGCTGCTCCTCGTAGCACGTGACGACCCGCTCGACGTAGTCGGGCAGACCGGCCGAGGTGACCTTGAGGCCGCGGACCTTGCGGCCGAAGCCGGCCTCCAGGCCGAGGGCACCGCCCAGGTGGACCTGGTAGCCCTCCACCTGGTTGCCGTCGTCGTCCAGGACCAGCTGCCCCTTGAGACCGATGTCCGCGACCTGGATGCGGGCGCAGGCGTTCGGGCAGCCGTTGATGTTGATGGTGAGCGGCTCGGCGAAGTCCGGCAGGCGGCGCTCCAGCTCGTCGATGAGCGAGGCGCCCCGCGCCTTGGTCTCGACGATGGCCAGCTTGCAGAACTCGATGCCGGTGCAGGCCATGGTGCCGCGGCGGAACGGGGACGGCTTGACCCGCAGGTCCAGCGCCTCCAGCGCCTCGACGACCGAGTCGACCTTGTCGGCCTCGATGTCGAGCACGATCATCTTCTGCTCGGCGGTGGTGCGCAGGCGGCCGGAGCCGTGCTGCTCCGCAATGTCCGCGATCTTGGTCAGGGTGGCGCCGTCCACGCGGCCCACACGGGGCGCGAAGCCGACGTAGAACTTGCCGTCGTTCTGCTCGTGGACCCCGACGTGGTCGCGCCACTGGCCGGAGGGCTGCTCGGGCGCGGGGCCGTCGGTCAGCTTCCGCTTCAGGTACTCGTCCTCCAGGACCTGGCGGAACCTGGCCGCACCCCAGTCGGCCACGAGGAACTTCAGACGGGCGCGGGTGCGCAGCCGGCGGTAGCCGTAGTCGCGGAAGATCGAGATGACGCCCTCGTACACGTCCGGGACCTCGTCGAGCGAGACCCAGGTACCCAGGCGCACACCGAGCTTGGGGTTGGTGGAGAGGCCCCCGCCGACCCAGACGTCGAAGCCGGGACCGTGCTCGGGGTGGTTCACGCCCACGAACGCGATGTCGTTGATCTCGTGCGCCACGTCGAGGAGCGGCGAACCGGAGACGGCGGACTTGAACTTGCGGGGCAGGTTGGAGAAGTCCTTGTTGCCCACGATGCGGCGGTAGATCTCGTCGATGGCGGGCGTGCCGTCGATGATCTCGTCCTGGGCGATGCCGGCGACGGGCGAGCCGAGGATCACGCGGGGCGTGTCACCGCAGGCCTCGGTGGTGGACAGGCCGACGGCCTCCAGGCGGCGCCAGATCTCCGGGACGTCCTCGATCCGGATCCAGTGGTACTGCACGTTCTGGCGGTCGGTGAGGTCGGCGGTGCCGCGTGCGAACTCCTCGGAGATCTCGCCGATGACGCGCAGCTGCTCGGTGGTCAGCCGGCCGCCGTCGATGCGGACGCGCAGCATGAAGTACTTGTCGTCCAGCTCCTCCGGCTCCAGGATCGCGGTCTTGCCGCCGTCGATCCCGGGCTTGCGCTGGGTGTAGAGACCCCACCAGCGCATGCGGCCGCGCAGGTCGTTGGGGTCGATGGAGTCGAAGCCCCGGTGGGCGTAGATCGTCTCAATGCGTGTCCGCACATTGAGACCGTCGTCGTCCTTCTTGAACTGCTCGTTGCCGTTGAGGGGCGTGTGGTGTCCGACGGCCCACTGTCCCTCGCCGCGGTGACGGCCGGTCTTGCGGCGCGCGGCGGCTGCGGCGGCGGGCGCGGGCGTTTCGGGGGTGGCGGCCATGGCGGTACGTCCTTCGTGGGCGGCTCAGGGCAGGGGCGGGTGAAGCGGGCGGGGTGGCGTGACCCCTGGTCGCTGAGCGGGTGCGGCTGATTGCCCGCGCTGTGCCGGGGTGACCGGAGAGCGGGGCGGAGTTCGGCCTTCAGGGGACTGCGATGATCGACACTTCCACGGCGACGATGCCGGGATTGCGGCGATGTGTGGCGGTTGCTGGTTCCGTCAGCACGCCGGACAGATGGCGCTGGACATGCGGCCGAGGTCGACGTGCCGCCGACTCACCAAGGCAATTCCAGCTCCATTCATGGCGGAAGCGTGTCATGGGCCGATTGGAGGAGTCCACTACTGTCCACGATTCGGACGAACTGGTCCCGCATATTGGGACGGCGTGACGGGGGTCACGCGCGGACGCGGCAGGTGGGGCCTGCGGGGCGGCGTCCGGGGGCCCGCCCACGGCGTCCCGCCGGGACGAAGCGGAAGGGGCGGAAGGGGCGGGTGAGGTCTCTGGCCGTGCCGCCGCGCGCGGCGGCCCCTCCCGCGGACGGGCCGCGCGAACCGGGAGGACGGGCCGCGCGGCAGGCGCCGTGACTACGCGCCGGGCCAGGGGCCCGGGGTCGGGGTCTCTTCCTTCTGTTCCGTCTCCGTCCGGAAGACCTTGAACCCGCGGCGCTGGTAGTTGCTCATCGCCGTCGGGCCGTCCTGGCTGCAGGTGTGGACCCACACCCGGCGGGTCGCCTCGCGCTCCGGCCAGCGCGACGCGAGGTCCCAGGCCCGTTCCACGCCGACGGTCAGCAGATGCCCGCCGATGCGGCGGCCGCGGAAGTCGGGGAGCAGGCCGAAGTACATGATCTCCACCACGCCGTCGTCCTGCGGGTCGAGCTCCACGTACCCCGCCGGCGTGCCGCGGTCGTACGCCACCCAGGTCTCCACGCCCGGCCGGTCGAGCTGTGCCACCCACTGCGCGCGGGTCAGCGACAACCGGTCGGTCCAGTGGATGTCGCCGCCGACCGAGGCGTAGAGGAAGCGGCTGAACTCGGGGGAGGGGACCTCCGACCGCACGACGGATATCTCCGGGCCCGCCGGAGCCGCCGGGACGAGGTCTGCCGGAGAGGTCATCTCCAGCGACCAGGTGGTGAGTGTGAGGGTGCGCATGCAGCTCAGGGAACCATGCCGGGCCGCGTCCGGCCCAGGCGGGCCCGCACCACCGCCGGGGCCGTCGAGTGCGGGAGCAGCCGGGCCGGGTCCTCCGGGTGGATCAGCTCCACCTCCACGTCCTGCGCGAACCGGTACGGCCGGTGCGCCAGGACCCCCGCGAGGTTGCGGCGCACGCGCGACAGCTCGGCCCGGACCGTCACGGTGCGGGTCGGGTCTCCGAACAGCTCCGCCGACAGCTCCGCCGCCGTGCACCCCCGTGGGCTCTCCGCCAGCAGGTACAGCAGCTCCGCATGGCGCGGGCTCAGCTCCTGCGACCAGCTCCCGGACGCCCCGTACACCGTCGCCGACCACGCACCGGCCCGGCTGAGGTCCAGTACGACCCGGGTCGCCGCAGTGGCCGCGGCGTCCTGCGCGATCCGCAGCAGCCAGCCGCCCGGCAGCGGCTCCGCCACGCAGTCGCCCAGCTGCGGCACCCACATCCGGCCCGGCGCGAAGTCCTTCGGCAGCGGGATCCGGTCCACCGGGGCCAGCCCCGTCACCGCGGCCGTCCAGCCGTGCAGGTCCACGGCCAGCGCCCGTCCCGGCAGCCCGGCCAGCAGCGGGGCCGCCACCGTCCGCAGCCGCTCCAGCGACTCCAGGTGCCGGATCCGCAGCTCCCGCTCCGCCAGCCGGGCCACCGAGCTCACCCAGGCCAGCGTCGCCGGGTGCATGGTGGCCAGTGGCCCGCTGACGTCGACCACGCCCAGCAGCCGCCCGTCCCGCGGGTCCCGCACGGGCGCCCCCGCGCAGGTCCAGTCGTGGTGGCTGGAGACGAAGTGCTCCGCCGAGAACACCTGCACCGGCCGCCGGGTCACCAGGGCGGTCCCCACCCCGTTCGTACCGACCACGGCCTCGTCCCAGTCCGCCCCGACCGTGAAACCGAGTCGGTCGGCCTTGCGCAGGATGGAGCTGTGCCCCTCCCGCCACAGCAGCCGCCCGTCCACGTCCGCGACGACCATGATGTGGAGCGCCCCGTCGAGCGCGGGCAGCAGCCCTTCCCGCAACACGGGCAGGACCTCCCGCAGCGGGGAGACGGTGCGCCGCTCCTCCGTCTCGCAGTCCGACAGCATCCGCGAGCGCGCGTCCCGGTCCGGGTGCACGCCGCCGGCCAGCATCCGGCGCCAGGACTCCGCGATCTCCGGGCGGGGCACGGCCGGCGGGCGGTCGCCGGCGAGCGCGGCCGCGCGCACCCCCTTGAGCAGCCGGGTGGCCTCCCGAGGGTGCATGGCCGAGATGCGTGCCACATCGACCGTCATGTCTGTGCTGTCGGCCACCTGAACCTCCCCGTGCGAACAGGACGTACGACGCCGGCCGCCCGGAGGTCCGCAGGTGCCGGGGGGCCGCTTCCCCCGGCACGTCCGGCGGGCGGCTGCCGACTCAAAGGTTGCAACGGTATGCAACTCTCGCCAAGTCCCGATCGTCCGACCGAAAATGTCCGGACGCCGCCCGAGCGGCGTGACAGCTCCTCCTCGGGGCTTCGGTTCAGAGGTGGTGCCGAGTCGGCGCGGCGCCACCTCTGAGCCGGTAGACGGGCCCGGATCCGGCTCGGAGCGGTTTGGGGACCGCAGGGGAGCCCGACGGGGGTTCCTCCCTAGCCCGCGATCCGCGCCCGTTCCACGACCGCGCGCAGGTCCAGGCTGTGCGGCAGCGTGCCGAAGGCCGTGCCCCAGTCACCGCCCAGCCGCGAGGCGCAGAACGCGTCCGCGACCTCCGGCGGAGCCCAGCGGACCAGTAGCGATCCCTGCAGTACCAGGGCCATGCGCTCCACCACGCGGCGGGCCCGCCCCTCGATGCCCTCCAGATCGGCGAGGTCCGTCAGCAGGTCCTTGATGGCCGAGTCCAGCCTGTGGTCGGCGCCCCGGGCCAGGCCGACCTCCTGGAGGAAGGCGTTCAGCGCCTGCGGCTCCCGCTGCAGGGCGCGCAGCACGTCCAGGGCCTGGACGTTGCCCGAGCCCTCCCAGATGGAGTTCAGCGGCGATTCGCGCAGCAGTCTCGGCAGCCCGGACTCCTCGACGTAGCCGTTGCCCCCCAGACACTCCAGGGCCTCGGCCACCATCGGCGTACACCGCTTGGTCACCCAGTACTTCGCGGCCGGCACGGCGAGCCGCAGGAAGGCCTTCTCCTGTTCGGTCCCGGCGTCGTTGGCGGCGGCCAGCCGCAGCGTCAGGGTGGTGGCTGCCTCCGACTCCAGGGCGAGGTCCGCGAGCACGTTGCGCATCAGCGGCTGGTCGACGAGCAGTGCTCCGAAGGCAGAGCGGTGCTCCGCATGATGCACCGCCTGCGTCAGCGCCTGCCGCATCAGCGCGGCCGAGCCGATGACGCAGTCCAGCCGGGTCGCCGCGACCATCTCGATGATGGTCCGCACCCCGCGGCCCTCCTCGCCGACTCGCCGCGCCCAGGTCCCGTCGAACTCGACCTCGCTGGACGCGTTCGACCTGTTGCCCAGCTTGTCCTTCAGCCGCTGGATCGCGAAGACGTTGCGCGTGCCGTCCTCCAGCACCCGGGGCACCAGGAAGCAGGTCAGCCCGCCCGGAGCCTGGGCCAGCACCAGGAAGCCGTCGCACATCGGAGCCGAGCAGAACCACTTGTGCCCGGTCAGCAGGTACTCCCCGGACGCGTCCAGCGGCACGGCGGCTGTCGTGTTGGCCCGTACGTCACTGCCGCCCTGCTTCTCCGTCATCCCCATGCCGAAGAGCACACCGGCCTTCTGCGCGGCCGGCCGCAGCCCCTCCTCGTACACGTGCGAGGTCAGTCGCGGCTCCCATGCGGCCGCGATCGACGGATCGGCCCGCAGGGCCGGCACGGCCGCGTGCGTCATCGAGACCGGGCAGCCGTGGCCCGCCTCGGCCTGCGACCACAGGAAGAACCCGGCGGCCCGGCGCAGATGCCCGGACGGACGCCCCCAGGCGTCGGTCAGCCCGGAGCCCACCGCGTGCCCGAGCAGCCGATGCCACGCAGGGTGGAATTCGACTTCGTCGATACGGTTCCCGTACCGGTCGTGCGTGCGCAGTTTCGGAGGGTTGTCGTTCGCCTGCGCGCCCCATTCCTGGGCCTGCGCCGATCCGGCTGCGCGCCCGAGGGCGGTGAGCTCCTCCCGTACCTCGCCGAGGAGTTCGGGATCCGCGGACGCCAGGTGTCGCTCGATGCCCTCGGTCAGGGCCCGATCGCCGGTGAAGACGTCGTGGCCCACCAGCGGCGGGGCCTGGTTGCTGACTGTGTGGGTGGTGGCTGCCATGCGGATACCGTAAGGACGTGCAGCCAGCAAAAGAAACACCCGAGCGGATCCCAGGACGGCTCCACCGGGCCCGCGCCCTCTACCGCAACGTCTCGAAGCGGAAGATGGGCTGGCTGCTGTTGAAGGACACCGTCAACTCGTGTATCGAGTACCGCATCCTCGGGCTGGCGGCCGAGGCGGCCTTCTTCACCCTGCTCTCGCTGCCCCCGCTCTTCCTGGGCCTGCTGGGCCTGCTCGGCTACGTCGACGGGTGGACCGACACCCGTACGGTCGAGAGCATCGAGGAGAACATCCTGCGCGCGGTCGGCACGGTGCTGTCCGACCGCGGCGTCAACGACATCGCCAAACCCCTGCTGGACGACGTCACCCGCAGCGGCAGACCCGACCTGATCTCGCTCGGTTTCGCCTTCGCCCTGTGGTCGGGGTCCCGGGCCGTCAACGTGTTCATCGACACCATCACCGTGATGTACGGACTTGACGGTCATCGCGGCATCGTCAAGACCCGGCTGCTGGCCTTTCTGCTCTACGTCATCGCCCTGCTCATCGGGGCGATCGTGCTGCCGCTGATGGTGGTGGGGCCGGACGCCGTCGTCCGGCTGGTGCCCTGGGGGACCGAGGTGATCGCCGTCCTGTACTGGCCGACCGTGACCCTGCTGTCCATCGCCTTCCTGACCACGCTCTACCACGTGTCCGTGCCCGTGCGCTCACCGTGGATCGAGGACGTCCCGGGCGCGCTGGTGGCACTGGCGATGTGGGTGCTCGGCTCGTTCCTGCTGCGGATCTACCTCACCAACACCGTGGAGGGGCCGACCATCTACGGCTCCCTGGCCGCGCCCGTCGCCGTGCTGCTCTGGATCGGCATCTCGGCCTTCGCGGTCCTTGTCGGCGCCGCCGTCAACGCCGCCATCGACCGCGTCTGGCCCTCGGTGGCCACGGCGGCGGCGCGCGAGGCCAACGAGCGGGCCCGCGAGGCGGAGGCCGCGCAGCTGGTCGCGCGGGCCGCCGCCTGGCGGGCGATGGCGGAGGGCGAGTCGGAGGACGACGAGGACGAGGGCATGCCGTCGGAGTTCCCGGAGCGCTGGTCGCGGTTCCTGCCGCCCGAGGACTATTCCTCGCGCCTGCGCAAGCACTGACCGGCCGGGCCCGGAGGCCGGTCGGCCCTCGGCCCCGTACGACGCCGACCAGCCGTCCGCCGGGAGTGGGACCGACCCGCGCCGGCGTCCTCGTCGACGGCATCGACCACCCGCCGGTCCAGCCCGGGTGAGGCCGCACGGACCACCGCCGCATAGGCTTCCGCCATGAACGACACCGCACACGCGATGCGGATCCGACCGGGTGGCCCGGCGGACGCACCGGCCCTGCTGGACATGCTCGACTCCGCCGTGGCCTGGATGAATGCCCGCGGCAACACCGAGCAGTGGGGCACGACGCCGTACTCGCAGCGTCCCGGCGGGCCGGAGCGGGTCGAGCGGTACACGACCGAGAACACCCCGTACGTCGCCGAGCTGGACGGTGTGCCCGTCGGCGCCCTGGTCCTGGACCACGGGCCCAGCCCGCAGCTGCCGATCGCGCCGGCCGGCGAGCCCGAGCGGTACGTGCGGCTGCTGGTCTCGGACCGGCGGCACGCGGGCCGGGGCATCGGGGCGGCGCTGCTCGCGCACGCCGCCGAGGAGACCCGGCGGGCCGGCGTCGCCCTCCTGCGGGTCGACTGCTGGGCGGGCGGTGGCGGCGAACTGGTCGCCTTCTACGAGCGCAGCGGCTTCGCCCCCACCGAGCGCTTCCTGTCCGGCGACTGGCCGGGACAGGTGCTGGCCCGGCGGGTCGGCCCGGCACGCGGCTGAGGGCGCGGAAGCGAAGTGGCCCCGACACGGAAGCCGTGATCACGGACGCCTGCCGTCGGTGCCCTCATGCCCCCGCTGGTCCCGGAGGAAGGCGAAGGTCCACCACGGGGCACAGAGGGTTGGCCGGCTTACGAGGTGGCCTGGGTGCCGTTCGCTTCGAAGACGCGGCCGGTGGCGCACGGATGATCGGCGAACTGGTCCAGGTATCCGCCGGCCAGGCCCACCGTGTCGCCTTCCTTGGCGAAGAGCTTTCCTTCGGCGTCGTACACGGCCGTCGTGCCGTTCTCCTCACGGGCCGACCAGCCGTGGCCCCACGCGATCAACTCCGGCTGCGCGTTCTTGGCGGTCTTCACCCCGACACAGTTGCCGTCGGTGACCACGAGTGTCCCGGGAAGATGGGCGAAGAGCCCGGGGAAGGGGTCGTCGGCCTCTCGGGTCACGATCTGGGCGGGGGTCTTCTGGTGCGTGGTGGCCGCCGAGTCGGCGTTCGCCGGCTTCACCGCCGCGGGGGTGCCCCCGGCCTTCGGGTTCTCCGCACTCGCTCCTGCGCACGCCGCGGTCGCCGTGGCGACGAGCAGGCAGCCCGCGAGAGCGACCACGCCACGGAGGGCCCGACGCGAACTCCGTTCCACCGTCAGCGCTGCCCTGTCGGTGGCGCTGGTGTGCTGGTCAGGGGTATCGGGCATCGCGTCCCGCTCCTTCGCGTGATGTAGCCATTCCAACATGACGTGTGCAAGGGGACACGGCCCGCACCGTCGCCGAGACGAACGGTGCGGGCCGCTGGTGCGGCTGCCGGCCAGAGGTCGGGGATTTTCACCCGGTTTCGAGGGAGACGCCCCAGGTGTTCAGGATGGTGCTGATGGGCACATAGTTGATCCAGCGCGAACACTGGATCAAACCGACGTTCGGGTCGGTGGAACCGCACGAGTACGTCGAGGAGCCGGCGGTAAGGTCCGGGCCCAGCAGAATCCCTCGGGCCTGTACCCCACCGGTGACCTTCTTGAACATCGGTGCGCCACTGTCGCCCTGGCCGCCCATGATCTGGCCGGACGGAGCCGCGACCTGGATCACGCCGACGTTCGCTCCGTAGAGTGTGACGACGTCGCCGTCGTCGTAGACCGTGCCGCAGTGCTCACCCGTGCTCGCGCCCGAGGAACACACCGGGTCTCCGGGCCAGTTCGAGTACCAGTTCTTCACCACCGAAGTGGAGGTGCTCGCGTATCCGCCGCGGAAGATGCTCGGAGTGGTGGCGGGGGAGTTCGACGGGTCGATCAGCAGGGAATCGATGCCCGGGCTGTATGCCACGGAGGAGCCGCCGGGGGCGATGAGCTGCCCGGCACCGTCATAGACGGCTCCGTTGCCGGTGCGGTCGCAGTGTCCCGCGCTGATCAACCGTCCGGCGGAGCCGGCCAGCACGGCGAACCCGCTGGAACAGCTTCCCCCGGGGTGACGGGTTCGGATGCCACCCTTCCACGGCGGGGCGTCATTGCCCCGCGAGTAGCCGACGGCCGGCTCCACACCGAGCTTGAGCGCAACGTCCGGGATCCGGGCGGTCTCACGCAGCTCGGCCAGCCGTTCCTGGGCGACTGCACTGCGCGGACTTGAGGCGATGCCGACCGTGACCCCGCTGCCGTCGTCGTTGAGATCACTCCAGGTGATCCCCAGGCGGGCGCTTGCCGGGCTGTTCAGGATGCGCGTGCGCGCCGCCTCGGCCTCGGCGCGCGAGTACTTGGCTCCCCCGGTGAGTTCGACGGTCACGCCGAGCGGCTTGCTGGCCGCGTAGGCAGTCACATCGGCCGGCGGAGTGCCCTTCCAGAGCACCGTGATCGACCGATTCTTGTAGTCCGTCTGCTGACGCGTGAATCCACGCTCCGCACCCAGTTCGTAGATACGGTCAGCCACGACGGGCATGACATCCTCGGTCGGCGAGGCGGCGTCGAGGCCGACCGGCTCAGGGCCGGGCTTGACGGTCCAGCCGGCCCTGCCCTTCGGCACGTACGGGTCGTTCACGGCCTGGGCCGCCGCGTTCTCCTGCTGAGGCGCGGAGTCCACCCCGAACGCCGAGGCGGGGGCAAGCCCCAGACTCAGCGCCAGAACGGCCGCCCCCACCGCGAGGGTCCCCCCTCTGAGCTTCACGAAAGTACCTCCCCGTTGACGTCGAACAAGTGATCTCATTCGAACGCCATGCACCCTACACACCTCTAGCTTTCAGGGACATGCCAATTGTGCTAGCAACTCGCCTGCCAGTAAGGCTAGTTGTGCGGCTGCTTCTGTGAATCCACGCTGCGGATGGGGGCCGTCGACCGGGATACTGCGACCGCTCCGGGCGTGGGTGTACTGCGCTACGAACCGAGGAGTTCTCGCGCAGGACGCTGTACGACATGCGGCGTGACGCTGGTCCGCCCGCTGTCGGCGTGGTGCAGGTGGGCCCAGGATTTAATCGGTGGTGCCGTGTCCGGGGGTGGGGCTATGGTTCTGCTCGTTCCACGGCGCGGCTGGGTCGTTGCCGAGGACACCGTATGGATTCGTTGAGAAGAAGCAGGAGGTGAGGACATTGATGACTGTCACGGTGACGGGCTCTGCCCGCATTCAGGAGTTCATCGTTCCCACCCCTGTGGTCTCCGGCTGACACCCACACGATCCGCGCGCTCGGAGCGCGCCGCCGGGGCCACCCTTCGAAGGGTTCCCCTTGTCCAACGCTCCGCTCCACCCGTTTTCCTCTTCCGCGATCCAGCACCCGCTCGCCGCCTACGGCTGGGACGGTGGCTGGGAGGCCGAGTTCGCCCCGTACGCATCCCAGGGCCTGGTCCCGGGCCGGGTCGTCCGGGTCGATCGCGGTCAGTGTGATGTGGCCACCCCTGACGGCGTCGTCCGTGCCGACACCGCTTTCGTCGTTCCCCATGACCCGATGAAGGTCGTGTGCACGGGGGACTGGGTCGCCGTCGATCCCGAGGGCAGTGATCCGCGGTACGCGCGGACCGTCCTGCCTCGGCGGACCGCGTTCGTCCGGTCGACGTCGTCCAAGCGTTCCGAAGGTCAGGTGCTGGCCACCAACATCGATCACATCGTCATCTGTGTGTCGCTCGCGGTCGAACTCGACCTCGGGCGGATCGAACGGTTCCTTGCGCTCGCGATGGCCAGTTCGAGCGGTGCGGCACTGCTGCGTACACCGGCCGACTCCTCGGAGTCGGGGGCGCAGCCGCTGGTCGTCCTCACCAAGGCGGACCTGGTCCCGGACC
This sequence comes from Streptomyces sp. NPDC058880, assembly GCF_042742535.1. Classification (NCBI taxonomy): domain Bacteria; kingdom Bacillati; phylum Actinomycetota; class Actinomycetes; order Kitasatosporales; family Streptomycetaceae; genus Streptomyces; species Streptomyces sp. NPDC058880. The sequence continues at coordinate 24,926 of NZ_JBHYMC010000003.1, read as the reverse complement.
CGGTCACCCTCGGCCACCTGGTTCAGGACGTGGAGACCACCGCCCCAGGCGTCCCGGTCCTCACGGTCTCCTCCCGCACCGGGGAGGGCACCGACGTCCTCGGTGCGATCGTCGCCGACGGTACGAGCGTCCTGCTGGGCGTCTCCGGCGCGGGCAAGTCCACCCTGGCGAACGCGCTGCTCGGCGCGGACGCCATGGAGGTCCAAGCCACCCGCGACGCCGACGGCAAGGGCCGCCACACCACGACCACCCGCAACCTCCTCCTCCTGCCCGGCGGAGGGGTCCTCATCGACACCCCGGGCCTGCGCGGCGTCGGGCTCTTCGACGCGGAGGCGGGCGTGGGGCAGGTCTTCTCCGAGATCGAGGACTACGCCGCCGAATGCCGCTTCCACGACTGCGCCCACGAGGCGGAGCCGGGGTGCGCGGTGCTCGCCGCGCTGGAGTCGGGGGTCCTGCCGGAACGGCGTCTGGAGAGTTACCGCAAGCTCCTGCGCGAGAACCAGCGGATCGTGGCCAAGACGGACGCCCGGCTCCGGTCGGAGATCCGCCGCGACTGGCGGCTGAAGTCGGCAGAGGGCCGGGCGAATTACGCTGCCAAGCGTGGCGGCCGCGCCTGACCCGCCCACCCCGCCCCGGGTCGACCGGCCCGGGGCTCCCGTCTTCCCGGCCGGGCGGTTCGAGTGCCCTGGTGCCCGGACGGGCGGTCCGGCCGCGTCCTACTCCGCGGCCACCGCGCCGACCCATGCCCCCACCACCAACAGGCACCCGAACAGTTCCACCAGCACGCTCGTGCCCACCGCCCGCATCACCGCCCGCGTCGACGCCCAGGCCTCGCCGTGCCCGCCCAGGCGCAACCGCTCGCAGAGGTAGATGCCGCCCATGAATCCCGGGACGGCCCCCACCACGGGAACCAGTACGAAGCCCAGCAGCGCGCCGGCACCGGCGAAGGCCGCCGTCCGGGGGGTGGCCGGCAGCCCGTGCGTCCGCCGGGGCGGCAGCTGCCACTTCACCACCTGGACCACCAGCAGCAGTGCCGTCGCCGCGACCAGTAGGGACCACGCCAGCACTGACCGCTCGTGCAGGGCCCACCACATCAGCCCCGCCCACACCAACCAGGTCCCGGGCACCCCGGGCACCAGCACCCCGACGAGCCCGAGCAGCAACACCAGACCCACCAGGAGCAGCTGCGGCACGTCCACCCGCCCAGCGTGCCCGACCGCAGGCTACCGGGCCACCCAGCCACGCTCGTACGCGTGCCAGCCGAGCTGCAGCCGGGTCGTCACCCCGGCCGCCTCCATGAGCCCCTTGACCCGCCGCTGTACCGTCCGCAGGCCGAGCTCCAAGTGCTTGGCCGCGCTCGCGTCCGTCATACCCGCCAGCAGCAGCGAGAGGATCTCCAGATCCGTGGCGTCCGGTACCGTCCCGAACTCCTCCGGCGAACCGGCCGTGCCCAGCCGCAGCGGCAGCGACTCCCGCCACACCGCCTCGAACAGGCCCGTCAGCGACTCCAGGAGCCCGGACGGGTGCACCACCAGCGCCGCCGGCTCCGCGCCGCGCCCCGTCAGCGGGACGATGGCACGGGTCCGGTCCGCGATCACCAGCTTCGTCGGGACCTCCGCCGCCACCCGGACTTGCTCGCCCCGGGCCAGCGCCGAGGAGACCTCCCGGATTCCGCCCGGCAGGGCCAGCACCTCCCGCTCGATCACCACCCGGTGGCCGACACCGCCCGCCGAGCCGCGGCCCTCCGCCTCGCCGTCCGGTCCGGTCGGCACCGGGGAGCCTCCGCCGACCAGGGCGCACACCTCCTTCTCCGCGCCCAGCCGGAGCTGGTGGAAGCGGTGCGCCACCGCGCTCGCGCCCTGCACCAGCTCCACGAGGTCGTGCACGGACGGTTCGGACGCCTCCGCCCGGTACTCTTCCGCCAGCCGCGCCGCCGCCGTCTCGGCCTGCTCCAGCTCGTGCCGCTGCCGGGTCAGCAGGGCCCCGAGCGCGACCCCCGGCGGGGCCGCGACCCAGCGCCCCGGCCGGGCCGAGGACCGGGCGGCCAGCCCGTGCCGCTCCAGATGGCGCAGGGCCCGTTCGGTCTGCGGCACCGGCAGGGTCAGCCGGTGCGCGAGGTCGGGGACCTCGGCCGCGCCCAGCGCCACCAGCACGCGGTACGCAGACTCCTGGCCCTCGTCCAGGCCTATGGCACCCAGCAACCCGTCCACCACCCTTTCGACACCGCGCCTGGCGGGAAGCGGCCACGGCGCGAACCCGCCGCCGACATCATCGCCGCATCCCCCTCCCCTCTGCCAAGGTTGCGCCACCACAGCACCAACATCCTTCGATCAGACGCCATTTACGCGGCAGCTTGCCGTGCAATGCAGTGGTTGGCCGGAATTCGCCCGAGGGGAGCGGTGTGCCCGGACCGGGCGGGCGTCCACGCCCCGGCCGCCGGGGTGGCCACTCGGGAGGTCGTGCGGATGTGCGAGATGCGCTGATCCGTACGGGTGGGACGGGAGGGGACCACCGGGCCGCGGGCCGGGCGGCCCTTTTCGTGCATTCGGCGTTTTCGGCCCCCACCGCGGGCCGAGAATGAGGGCATGAGTCAGCAGGGCGCGGACGACTGGTGGCAGAAGCTCTACGAGGACCCGGACACGGGCCCGGCACCCGACCCGGGGGACACCCTCGACCACCGGTTCCGGTCGGCGGCCGGTGTCACGGGCGACCCGGTCGGGGCATCGCCTCCCGCGCCGCCGGAGCCGGTACGTGATGCCGGGCTCGGGCAGGGGCGCGGGTCCCTGCCGTCCCCGCGGACCGAACCGGACACCGGCCCACCCGTGCGGCCGCCACTGCCGGACGGCCTCCGTCGGGAACCCGCCCGGCCCCCGACGGCAGGGCCGGTCCCGCCGCCGCGTCCGGCCCCCGACGCCCGGCCCGCGCCCGTGGCCGCCCCGCCCGGCGAGCGGTCCGTACCGCCGCCGACGCCTGCCGCGTCGGCGGCCGGTGACGCACCGGCCGGGCCGCCGGCGCGACCAGCCGTGCCACCCGCCCCGGAAGCGGCCCCGCCCGGCGAGCGGCAGGTCCCGCCGCGGCCCGTCGGCCCCGCACTTGACCAGCCGGCGGTGCAGGTGCCGCTGCCCGGCCGGACGTACGGCCGGCCGCCGGCCGCGACTCCCGACGCACCGGCCGCGACTCCCGACGCTCCAGCCGGGGCGCCCGCCGCGCAGCCGCCCGCCGCGGACGCCGCTGCCCCGCCCGGAGAGCGGTACGCCGCGCCGCCGCCCCCGGCCCCGCCCTGGCACGGGGCCCAGCCGCGCGATCCGCGTACCGGCGGAGCCACCGGCTACGCCCTCGGGGGCGTCGAGGTCCCGCCGGCGCCCGGCCCGGAGCTGCCCACCCGGCCGGCCGGGGCACCGCGCCGGGAGGACCGCACCAGGGAGGTGCCGCAGCCCGGGGCCCCGCCCGAACCCGCCGCCCCGCCCGTCGCGGAGGCGGCCGCGCCGCGGCAGCGGCCCGAAGTGCGCCACCTCGGCGACCGCGCCCCCACCTACGCCGCCGAGCCGGGCCCGCTCCCGCCTGCGGATCCGGCCGCACTCGACGCGCTGGTCCCGGACACCGTTCTGGAGGGCGCCCGTTACGGCGCCCACACCCTCCGGGCCGCCTCCCTGCGCGGCGATTCCGCCCGCTACCGGGGCGAGACCCGTCGGGACTTCCTGCTCACCGCCCGCTTCGGAAGCGGCGACGACGCCCTGGTGCTGGTGGCTCTGGCCGGCGGCGACCGGGCCGCTCCGGGCGCCGCGGAGGCCGCCGCCGAACTGTGCCGCACGGTCGCCGCGACCGTCGGCCGCAGCCAGGGCCGGCTGGCCGACGACATCCGGGCCGGTCGCCGCGACGCGCTGCGCTCGGGCCTGCAGCGGCTCACCGACCGTGGCTACGGACGCCTGCGGGCCCGCGCCGCCGAGCTGGGGCTCGCGGAGGAGCAGTACACGGCGGGACTGCGCGGGCTGCTGCTCCCGGTTGATCCCGAATGCCGCACCCGGGTGTGCTTCGGCGCCGGCGCGGGCGGACTGTTCCGCCTCCGTTCGGGCCAATGGGAGGACCTGGAGCCCACCGGGCCTGCCGCACCCGTGCCTGCCCCCGCGGCCGACGCCACCGAGCCGGCGGACGCGGCGGACGAGCCCGGCAGCGCCTTCCGGTTCCGGGCGTCTGTGGCCCGGCCGGGGGACACCCTGCTGCTGTGCTCGGGCGGCCTGGCGGAGCCGATGCGGGAGGAGGCCGCCCTCCGGGCGGAGCTCGCCGCCCGCTGGGCCGAACCGGAGCCTCCCGGCCTGGCTGCCTTCCTCGCCGACACCCAGCTTCGCCTCAAGGGGTACGCCGACGACCGCACGGCTGCCGCCGTCTGGGAGGCGTAACCGGCGCGGGCATGGCTGGATGGGAGGCATGGCCAAGCAGAACGTGGCGGAGCAGTTCGTCGGCATCCTGGTGCGCGCCGGGGTGCGGCGGATGTACGGAGTCGTCGGCGACAGCCTCAATCCCGTGGTGGACGCGATCCGCCGGACGGACGGCATCGAGTGGATCCAGGTCCGCCACGAGGAGACCGCAGCCTTCGCGGCAGGTGCCGAGGCCCAGATCACCGGCCGCCTCGCCGCCTGCGCCGGCTCCTGCGGCCCGGGAAACCTGCACCTGATCAACGGGCTGTACGACGCCCAGCGCTCGATGGCACCGGTCCTCGCGCTGGCCTCGCACATCCCCTCCGGCGAGATCGGCCTGGGCTACTTCCAGGAGACCCACCCCGACCAGCTCTTCCGCGAGTGCAGCCACTACAGCGAGCTGATCTCCAACCCGCAGCAGATGCCCCGGCTGCTGCAGAGCGCCGTGCAGCACGCCATCGGCCGCAGCGGGGTCAGCGTGGTCGCGCTTCCCGGGGACATCGCCGCCCGACCCGCCCCGGACAGGGCGGTGGAGCACGCCCTCGTCACCGCCAGGCCCACCGTACGGCCCGGCGACGACGAGATCGAGAAGTTGGTCCGGCTCGTCGACGAGGCTCAGCGGGTCACGCTGTTCTGCGGCAGCGGCACGGCCGGGGCGCACGCCGAGGTGATGGAGTTCGCCGGCCGGGTCAAGGCCCCCGTCGGGCACGCGCTGCGCGGCAAGGAATGGATCCAGTACGACAACCCCTACGACGTCGGGATGAGCGGGCTGCTCGGCTACGGCGCGGCCTACGAGGCCACCCACGAGTGCGACCTGCTGATCCTGCTCGGCACGGACTTCCCGTACAACTCCTTCCTGCCCGACGACGTGAAGATCGTCCAGGTCGACATCCGCCCCGAGCACCTCGGACGGCGTTCCCAGCTGGATCTCGCCGTGTGGGGAGACGTGCGCGAGACCCTGCGCGTCTTGAACGCGCGGGTGAAGGCGAAGACGGACCGCCGCTTCCTGGACCGGATGCTGACGAAGCATGCGGACGCCCTGGAGGGGGTGGTGAAGGCCTACACCCGCAAGGTCGAGAAGCACACGCCGATCCACCCGGAGTACGTGGCCTCGGTGCTCGACGAACTGGCCGACGAGGACGCGGTGTTCACGGTCGACACGGGCATGTGCAATGTGTGGGCGGCGCGCTATCTTTCCCCGAACGGCAAGCGGCGCATCATCGGTTCCTTCAGCCACGGCTCGATGGCCAACGCGCTCCCGCAGGCCATCGGCGCACAGTTCACCGACCGCAGTCGTCAAGTGGTGTCGATGTCCGGCGACGGCGGTTTCTCCATGCTGATGGGAGATTTCCTCACCCTGGTGCAGTACGAACTCCCCGTCAAAGTGGTGCTCTTCAACAACTCATCCCTCGGGATGGTCGAGTTGGAGATGCTGGTTTCCGGCCTGCCCTCCTACGGGACGCGGAACAAGAACCCGGACTTCGCCGCGATCGCCCGCGCCGCGGGCGCCTACGGGGTGCGCGTGGTGAAGCCCAAGCAGCTCAGCGGTGCTTTGAAGGACGCGTTCCGGCATCCGGGACCCGCTCTGGTCGACGTGGTGACCGACCCTGCGGCCCTGTCGATTCCTCCGAAGATCAGCGCCGAGATGGTGACCGGATTCGCACTCTCCGCCAGCAAGATCGTGCTCGACGGCGGGGTGGGGCGAATGATCCAGATGGCTCGATCCAACCTGCGCAACGTGCCCCGCCCGTAAGCCCGAAGGAGTGCGGATCCCCCCGGGGGGCATGCATCCCGTAGACCTGTTCGAGAGCAGTGGACACGGGAGGGACACCGCCGTGCGGGTGGGGGCGAAGACGGGGAAGCTGTGGAGCAGAGGGGCGCCGGGGCCGCGCGAGCCGTCCACCGCCGAGGGCGGGGCGGCGGGGGACATGCTGCGCATCAGCCGGAGCGTGCGCCGCGCGGACCTGAAGGCGGTGGGCGAGGTCCGCCGGTCCCTCAGGGAGCTGATGCGCCACCGGTGCGGGAACGAGGCGACGGCCGTGGCCGAACTGCTGATCACGGAGCTCGTCACCAACGCCCTCGTCCACACCGACCGGGGTGCGGAGGTGTCCGCGAGCCTCACGGCTACGCGGTTACGGGTGGAGGTCCGCGACCACGCCGTGCGCCGGCCCCGGCCGTACGTACCGACCGCCGACGACGGTACGCACGGCCGGGGACTGGTACTGGTGGAGGCGCTGGCCGACGACTGGGGCGTGGACCCGCTCGCCCTCGGCGGCGGCAAGGTGGTGTGGTTCGAGCTCGACCTGCGTCGCGAGCTCCCGTACGCCGCAGGACCCGCCTGAACGGGCGGGTCCTGCGGGCTGTCCCCGGGGCCGAGCCCGGGCCCGGTTCAGCCGAACTGCTGCTCCAGGTCCTTCAGTTTGCGCTCCAGCGAGTCCAGCCGGGGGATCGTCTGGGTGTCGTCCTCGGCGGTGAGGTCCACCATCCGGGTCCCGGTCCCATCAAGGGATTCGGTGGGGTTGACGGCCTGCAGGGAGGGCCGGCGGCGTAGCGGCAGCTGTCCCGATTCCGGTATGGCCGGCTCCGCGCCGACCGGCGCGGAGCCCGCTCCCTGCGTCAGTTCCGGGAGCTCCACCTGGCGGCCGCGGGACCTCCCGAACGCCCGGTGCTGCCGTCCCAGCGCCTTGATGCGCGCCCGGTCGAGCCGGTTCTGGTCGCGCCTGCGGTGCCGGTCCTGCTCCCGCTCCTTCTTGTCCTCGCGCACCTCGTCCACGGCCTCGTCGAGGGTGCGCACCCCCTCCAGCAGCATGAGGGACCATGCGCCGAAGGTCTCCCGGGGGGCCCGCAGCCAGCGGACCATCCGGATCTGTGGCAACGGCCGCGGGATCAGGCCCTGTTCGCGCAGCGCCGCCCGGCGGGTCTGCTTGAGGGCGCGGTCGAAGAGGACGGCAGCCGAGAGCGACATCCCCGCGAAGAACTGTGGAGCGCCGTCGTGGCCCAACCCGCGCGGAGCGTGCACCCAGTTGAACCAGGCGGCCGCCCCCGCGAACAGCCAGACCAGCATGCGTGAACCGAGGGCCGCGTCACCGTGGCTGGCTTCGCGGACGGCGAGCACCGAGCAGAACATGGCGGCGCCGTCGAGGCCGAAGGGCACGAGGTACTCCCAGCCCCCGGAGAGGTTGAGGTTCTGCCGGCCGAAGCCGACCAGCCCGTGGAAGGAGAGTGCGGCGGCCACGGCCGCGCAGCAGAAGAGCAGCACGTACGAGGCGGTTCCGTAGACGGCTTCCTTGCGCCGCCGCCGCTCCTCGCTGCGTTCCCAGCTGTCCTCGGCCGCAGCCTTCTCGCTCTCGCGCTTTCCCCGCGCCAAGACCGCAACCGCCGCAAGCACGCCCAGGATCAGCAGACTGCCGGGCAGCAGCCAGTCCAGCGATATGTCGGTCAGTCTCATGCGGATGTCCCTTGCCTCGCGTATGCGGTCGTGCGGCTTTCCGGGCGCCATAGTGGCGCAGCCGGTGCGCCGTGCACGCGGGTTTCGGGGCAAGTGGACGCCAACGGGGGGCGGGGCCCGCCGGATAGGGTGTTGTGTCTCGAACTGACGTCCGCAGAAGTGGAGTTGAGTTCGATTATGGCCCCCTCTACGGGTGGGTCGGCCTCGTCGCCGCCGCTCGTCGGGCCGACCGTCGCACTCCTGTCGCCGGGCGCGACCCGGTGGGCCGCCGTCCCGGCGTCCGGAGCGTCAGGCGGCCTCGGCCGTGAGGCGGGTGATGCGGTCGGCGTCGCAGGTGCGCGGGCAGGTGACGCAGGTGTCCTCCGGCCGGATCGTGTAGAAGAGGCAGCAACTGGCCCGGTCCCGGGTGGGCAGTTCGACGCCGTCCGGGCCCGGGAGTGTGCGGAATCCGGCGCCCCCGGTGTACGGGGCCGTCGAGCCCGGCAGGAGTGCCTCCAGTTCGGCCGTCGCGCGGCTCTCCTCGCCGAGCACGCGGCCGGCGTACCAGAGGCCTTCGACGACCTCGTCGGTCACCATGCCCCACAGGGCGCGCCGGCCGCGCCGCAGGCGCGGGCCGAAACCCTCCAGTAGCGGTTCGAGGTGCAAGGCGACCGCGGCCCGCACCTCCGCGCGCAGCGCCTCCTCGTCGGGCACGACCCGGGCCCCGGGGAGGTCGGCGGCCGGGTCGTCCGGCAGGCAGGCGAAGCTCCCGACGTGCACGCTCATCCGGCCGAGGGCCCGGTGGAAGGAGACCTCGGCCACCGGGAGTCGGGGGACCCGCCGGTGGAGGAACCACGGGAGGGTGATCAGCAGGCAGGCCGGCCACGCGTACCGGTGCAGCCCGAAGCCCGCGATCACATCGGGCCGCGCCCTGGTCCCGTAGTCCCGCAGGACCTGGGTGTCGTCCCAGGCGAGGAAGGCGTCCAGGGTGGGCCCGCCGGCCGCGAGCTCGTCCGCGCCGACCCACCCCGCACCGCGTGGGGAGGGTTCGTGCGCGGCCCGCTCGATGACGCGCAGCCCGCCGTACACGTCGGCCAGTCGGGCGTAGGCGTCCGCCACCGCGGAGCCGGGCGGGGCGGGGGTCGGCGCCGGGAGGGCCGGGACGGTCATGGCGGGCCACCGATCACACGATCGTTAACAGGTAAGCCTTACCTTACCTGACTGGAGGGGGTGCGAACGGCCCCTCGCGCGGTGCGTCACCTATTCTCGGGACAGGTCGAGACCCGGATGAGGAGGACCGCGTGCGCGAAACGGCCCACCCCCGGGTACCGGCACAACAGCGGAAGGTACTGCGCCATTCGGTGCGCGGGCAGGTCCTCGACGCCCTGCGCGCGGCCCTGGTCGACGGGGAGCTCGTACCGGGGGAGATCTACTCCGGCCCGGCGCTGGGGGAGCGCTTCGGCGTCTCCGCGACCCCCGTGCGCGAGGCGATGCAGCAGCTGGCCGTCGAGGGAGCGGTGGAATGCCTCCCGAACCGGGGCTTCCGCGTCCTGTCGCGCACCCCGCGGGAACGCGCCGAACTGGCCGAGGTTCGGGCACTGCTCGAAGTCCCGGTCATGCTGCGACTGGCCCGCACCGTGCCCGAAGCCACCTGGCAGGCCCTGCGCCCGGCCGTCGCCGCCACGGCCGAGGCGGCGGCCGGGGGCGACGTGCCGGGTTACGCGGAGGCGGACCGGGCCTTCCACCGGGCGGTGCTCCGGCTGGCCGGCAACGACCAGCTGGTGCAGGTGGCGGAGGAACTCCACCGCCGGGCCCAGTGGCCCCTACCGGGCGCCCCGAGGGTCCGGCAGGCCGACCTCGTCGCGGACGCGGCCGAGCACGCGGCCCTGCTGGAGGCCCTGATCGCCCGTGACCTCCCGGTGGTGGAATCCCTCGTACGGGAGCACTTCGCCGGAGCCTGACCCCTGGGCGGGCGCGGTACGGACGCCCCGCACCGCGGGCCGGCGGGCGGCCTGCGCGGTCGGACGGGCTACACCGCAGGCGCCGGGTGCAGCTGGTCCGCGAGCCAGGTGGGGATGCCGCCCAGCAGGTGGAACAGCCGGCGGGCCTCCGCGCGCAGCCGGGTGGCCTCCGGCTCCGGCTCGGCCTCGGCGAGCGCCGCCAGCGCCGGAGCCGTGCCGATCAGGAACCCCAGGTCCTCCCGGATCCGCAGCGACTCCGCGAACCCCTCGCGGGCCTCGGCCACCTCGCCGTCCCGCAGGGCCAGCGCGGCCAGGTGTCGGAAGGTGAACGACAGCAGCAGGGTGTCCCCGTGTGCCTCGGCCCCCGCGTGGGCGCGCCGGTAGGCCGGCCGCGCCGACTGCGGGGCGTCCGCGAGGTGCTCGGCCACCAGGCCGCGGCGGAAATCCAGCAGCGGACGGGTCCGGGAGCCCGGTGACAGCAGGGCGGCCGCCCGGCCCAGCGCGGAGCGGGCCTCGTCGGCCCGGTCGCGCACGCCCAGTACGGTCGCGGCGTAGGCCAGCTGGCCCCGCTCGCACGCCGCCGCGCCCCGGTCGTCGTCGTCCTGGGCGACCGCCTCGGCGACCCGGAGCGCGTCCTCGGCCTCCGCCCAGCCCTGGCCCGTGAACAGACAACGCTCCACCAGCAGCGCGGTGCGCTGCACGGCGGCGGCAGCCTGGCCCGCCCCGCCGACGCGGGGCGTCAGCAGCGCCGCCGCGTCGGTCCAACAGCCGCGCGAACGCAGCCGCCATATCGCCCGCTGGAGGGGGTCGTCCCCCCCGGTGGAACCGGCACCCGACATGGCGGTGTCCGCCACATTGCCCTCCCCAAAGCAATCAAGCAGCACATGGTTGAGCCCTGGGGCGAAATGAGAGCACGGATCGCGGGCTCCGGCCAAGGGGTCGGGTGAACTCTTTCACAAAGTCCGGACGGATCATCAGCGCCGCCCGCCGCGCCGCGGCGGGCGGCGGAGCGGATCTCCTCAGCTCATGCGCAGTGCCAGGAAGAAATCGAGCTTGTCCTCCAGCCGGGAGAGGTCCCGCCCCGTCAACTGCTCGATTCGCCCGACCCGGTAGCGCAGCGTGTTGACGTGCAGGTGCAGGCGGGTCGCGCAGCGGGTCCAGGAGCCGTCGCAGTCGAGGAAGGCCTCCAGGGTCGGGATGAGCTCCGCCCGGTGGCGCCGGTCGTAGTCGCGCAGCGGGTCCAGCAGTCGGGCGGTGAAGGCGCGGCGCACGTCGTCCGGCACGAACGGCAGCAGCAGCACGTGCGAGGCGAGCTCGTGGTGGCCCGCCGCGCAGACCCGGCCCGGCCGGGCCGCCGCGACCCGGCGGGCGTGCCGGGCCTCCTCCAGCGCCCCGCGCAGCCCTTCGGCGGAGTGCACGGCCGCGCTGACGCCCAGCGTGAGCCGGCCGTCGTCGGCCAGGCCGGCCGCCAGGGGGTCCCGTACGGTCGCCAGCAGCTCGTCGGCGTGCAGTGCCGAATCCGGTCCCTTGTCCTCCCCGGCGTCCCCGGACAGCGACGGCAGCGGCACCAGCGCGATGGCCTCGTCACCCGCGTGGGCCACCGCGATCCGGTCGGAAGGCTCCGGGCCCGAGACCGAGGGGTCGACGAGGATCTCCTCCAGGAGCGACTGGGCGACCGGGCCGCCGGGGATGTCCCCACTGTCCCAGTCCACCCGGGCCACCACGACCTGCCAGTGCGGTGCGGCACCCAGCCCGGGCAGCAGCACCGGGGCCGCGACCCGCAGACGGGCGGCGATCTCGGCGGGCGCGGCACCCGTCTGGACCAGCTCCAGGACCTCCTGCGCGAGGCGGCGGCGCACGGTCCGGGCGGCGTCGCGCCGGTCGCGTTCCACGGCGATCAGCTGGGTGACGCCCTGCAGCAGGTCCAGGCGCTCGGCCGGCCAGTCGCCGGCGTCCGCCTCGACGGCCAGCAGCCAGTCGGACAGCACGGTCTCGCGCACGTCGCGGGCGGCCGGGCCGGCCGCGCCGCGGCCGTGTCCCCTGATCGGGAAGAGCGAGTAGGTAATACCCTGGATGGAGATCCGGTGCGGTCCCCTGCGGCCCGTCCGGACCGCCGCGAGGTGCTCGCCCGCCAGCGCTGCGCAGATGCCCGGCGCCAGCGGCTCTCCCGCTCCGGCGATCTGCCGGCCGGTGGGGGACAGGACCCAGGCCCGGAGGTCGAGGTCGGTGGTGAGGAGATCCAGCACCACATCGGGTCCGCCTCCTGCCGGACCCGATGTCATCAGGCGGCGGTGGCGGTCCACGACGGCCGCCAGGTCCCCGGCACGCTCGCCCGAGACCTGCCGCACGACGTATTCCGTGATCGTGGCGAATGCAACGTCCTCGTTCACTGCGAACAGCGGCAGCCGGTTGCGCACACAGGCCGAAACGAGATCGTCCGGGATGTCGCCCAGCTCCGCCTCGCCCGCCGCCAGCCCCGCGACGCCGGCGCCCGCGAGGATTCGTACGAACGGCTCGGAGTCGGCCGAATTTCGCCGCCACGCCAGGCCGGTGAGGACCAGTTCGCCCCCGGACAGGTACCGGCTGGGATCACGCAGGTCGGTCGTCATGACCCCGCGGACCGTACGGTCGAGTTCGTCCTCGCCGCCGAGCAGCCGCAGCCCCAGCGCCTCGGTCTCCAGCAGTGCGCGCAGCCGCATGATGTCGCCGCCGATCTGTCTCGAATGTTGCCGTTGGAAATCGGGCAGGTCGTCGCATCCTGCCTTTCATACGAATCTACAAGACGAGGGAGGCCGTCAGCCAACTCCTTCATGGTTTCGGTGACTGCACCCGGGGGACGGGCGGCTTGTGTACTGAGTCCACACCGCGTTAACAGCACGTGAACGACCAGTCGAGGGCCATTGGGCCTCCTGGCTTGAAGTGAACGACCCGATTAAGAAGAAGAGAGCCGACATGGACTTCCTTCGCCCCGCCAGCTGGGAGGAGGCGCTCGCCGCTAAGGCCGAGTACCCCACAGCTGTGCCGATTGCGGGTGGCACCGACATCATGGTCGAGATCAACTTCGACCACCGCCGTCCGGAGTACCTCCTTGACCTCAACCGCATCGAGCTGCTGCGGGAGTGGGAGGTAGGCGAGGAGGTCACCACGCTCGGCGCCTCCGTCCCGTACACCCAGATCATGGAGAACCTGCGGCCCACCCTGCCGGGTCTCGCGCTCGCCTCGCACACGGTCGCGTCCCCGCAGATCCGCAACCGCGGTGGTGTCGGCGGCAACCTCGGCTGCGCCTCGCCCGCCGGTGACTCCCACCCCGCCCTGCTGGCCGCCGGCTGCGAGGTCGAGGTCGAGTCCGTACGCGGCTCGCGCATGATCCCGATCGACGAGTTCTACACCGGCGTCAAGCGCAATGCGCTGGCCGCCGACGAGCTCATCAAGACGGTCCACATCAAGAACGCCACGGGCCCCCAGCAGTACTCGAAGGTCGGCACCCGCAACGCGATGGTCATCGCGGTGTGCGGTTTCGGCCTCGCCCTGCATGCCGACACCCGCACCGTGCGTACGGGCATCGGTTCGGCCGCCCCGACCCCGGTCCGGGCCAAGGCCGCCGAGGAGTTCCTCAACGCCGCGCTCGAAGAGGGCGGTTTCTGGGACAACGGCAAGGTCATCACCCCGTCGATCGCCAAGCAGTTCGGTGAGCTCGCCTCCGCGGCGTGCAACCCGATCGACGACGTCCGTGGCACGGCGAAGTACCGCCGTCACGCGGTCGGCATCCTCGCTCGCCGCCAGCTCGTCTGGACCTGGGAGCAGTACCGCGGCACGAACGGCCGCTCGCTTGAAGGGGCTGCGTAATCATGCGCGTCAATTTCACCGTCAACGGTCGTCCGCAGGAAGCCGACGACGTCTGGGAGGGCGAGTCCCTTCTCTACGTGCTGCGTGAGCGCCTGGGTCTTCCCGGCTCCAAGAACGCCTGCGAGCAGGGCGAGTGCGGTTCGTGCACGGTGCGCCTCGACGGCGTGCCGGTCTGTTCCTGTCTGGTGGCCGCCGGCCAGGTCGAGGGCCGCGACGTCGTGACCGTCGAGGGTCTGGCCGATTTCGCCAAGCAGCGCGAGGAGCACGGCCACGGCTGCGGCACCGGCGCGTGCGGCGGCGGCAAGGGCGTGTCCACGGACGAGGCCAAGCAGTGGTCCGCCAAGGGCACCGACTCGCAGACCGGTGAGGGCGTCGAGCTCTCCAGCATCCAGCAGGCGTTCATCGACGCCGGCGCCGTCCAGTGCGGCTTCTGCACCCCGGGTCTGCTGGTCCAGGCCGACGCCCTCCTGGAGCAGAACGCCGACCCGTCCGACCAGGACATCCGTGAGGCCCTGTCCGGCAACCTCTGCCGCTGCACGGGCTACGAGAAGATCCTCGACGCGGTCCGCCTCGCGGCCGCCCGTCAGGGAGAGGCGGTCTGATCATGGCTCAGAACACCCGCACCGTGGGTACGCCGACGAACGTCACCCAGAAGCACAACAAGGGCGGCATCGGCGAGTCCACGCTGCGCCCGGACGGCACCCTGAAGGTCACCGGCGAGTTCGCGTACTCCTCGGACATGTGGCACGAGGACATGCTGTGGGGCCAGACCCTGCGCAGCACCGTCGCCCACGCCGAGATCGTCTCCATCGACATTTCCGAGGCGCTCGCCATGCCGGGCGTCTACTCGGTGCTGACGTACGACGACCTGCCGGCCGCGATGAAGAACTACGGCCTGGAGATCCAGGACACCCCGGTCCTCGCCAACGGCCGGGTACGCCACCACGGTGAGCCGGTCGCCCTCGTCGCCGCCGACCACCCGGAGACCGCACGCCGCGCGGCCGCCAAGATCAAGATCGACTACAAGGAGCTGCCGCTCGTCACGGACGAGGCCTCCGCCCTCGCCGCCGACGCGCCGCTGATCCACCCGGGCCGCGACGACCACCACGCCGGTCACGTCCCGCACCCGAACATCGTGCACCGCCAGCCGATCATCCGCGGCGACGTGGCGGAGGCCCGCAAGCGCGCCGACGTCATCGTCGAGGGCGAGTACACCTTCGGCATGCAGGACCAGGCCTTCCTCGGCCCGGAGTCCGGTCTCGCCGTGCCCTCCGAGGACGGCGGTGTCGACCTCTACGTCGCCACCCAGTGGCTGCACTCGGACCTCAAGCAGATCGCCCCCGTCCTCGGCCTGCCCGAGGAGAAGGTACGCATGACGCTCTCCGGCGTCGGCGGTGCCTTCGGCGGCCGCGAGGACATCTCCATGCAGATCCACGCCTGCCTGCTGGCCCTCGCGACCAACAAGCCGGTCAAGATCGTCTACAACCGCTTCGAGTCCTTCTTCGGCCACGTGCACCGCCACCCGGCGAAGCTCTGGTACGAGCACGGTGCCACCAAGGACGGCAAGATCACGCACATGAAGTGCAGGATCGTGCTCGACGGCGGTGCGTACGCCTCGGCCTCCCCGGCCGTCGTCGGCAACGCGTCCTCCCTCTCCGTCGGCCCGTACGTCATCGACGACGTCGACATCGAGGCGGTCGCCCTCTACACGAACAACCCGCCCTGCGGCGCGATGCGCGGCTTCGGTGCCGTCCAGGCCTGCTTCGCCTATGAGGCCCAGATGGACAAGCTCGCGGCGAAGCTGGGCATGGACCCGGTCGAGTTCCGCCAGCTGAACGCCATGGAGATGGGCACGATCATGCCCACCGGCCAGGTCGTGGACTCCCCGGCGCCGGTCGCCGAGCTGCTGCGCCGGGTCAAGGCCCGCCCGCTGCCGCCGGAGCGCCAGTGGGAGACCGCAGGCGAGGGCGCGGACGTCCGCGCGCTGCCGGGCGGCCTGTCGAACACCACCCACGGCGAGGGCGTCGTCCGCGGCGTCGGCTACGCGGTCGGCATCAAGAACGTCGGCTTCTCCGAGGGCTTCGACGACTACTCCACCGCGCGCGTCCGCCTGGAAGTCATCAACGGCGAGCCCGTCGCGATGGTCCACACGGCGATGGCGGAGGTCGGCCAGGGCGGTGTCACCGTCCACGCACAGATCGCCCGCACCGAGCTCGGCGTCACCCAGGTGACCATCCACCCGGCCGACACGCAGGTCGGCTCCGCCGGTTCCACGTCCGCCTCGCGGCAGACGTACATGACCGGTGGCGCCGTGAAGAACACCTGCGAGCACGTCCGCGAGGCGCTGCTGGAGATGGGCCGCCGCAAGAACGGCTCCTACCACCCGGCCTGGGCCCACGCCGAGCTCCTCCTGGAGGGCGGCAAGGTCGTCACCGACGGCGGCGAGGTCCTCGCGGACATCGCCGACATCCTGGAGGACGAGGCGATCGACCTCGAGCTGGAGTTCCGCCACCGTCCGACGGTCGCCTTCGACCTGAAGACCGGCCAGGGCGACGGCCACGTCCAGTACACCTTCGCCGCCCACCGTGCGGTCGTCGAGGTGGACACCGAGCTCGGCCTGGTCAAGGTCGTCGAGCTCGCGACCGCCCAGGACGTGGGCAAGGCCCTCAACATGCTCTCCGTGGTCGGCCAGATCCAGGGTGGTACCACCCAGGGCCTCGGCGTGGCGGTCATGGAGGAGATCATCGTGGACCCGAAGACCGCGAAGGTGCGCAACCCCTCCTTCACGGACTACCTGATCCCGACCATCCTCGACACCCCGACCATCCCGGTCGACGTCCTGGAGCTCGCCGACCCGAACGCGCCGTACGGCCTTCGCGGTCTGGGCGAGGCCCCGACCCTGTCGTCCACCCCGGCCGTCCTCGCGGCGATCCGGCAGGCGACCGGGCTGGAGCTCAACAAGACCCCGATCCGTCCGGAAGCCCTCACCGGGACCCTCTAGGACGGACCCGGTCCGGGGGCCGCGAGGCCCCCGGACCCCCTCGGACTCTCCGGGCGGTGTGACTCGGGAACGTCACACTTCACCGCCGCACCGCCCGGAGCACCTACGAAGTACCGCACCGCTCGCGGTCCCTTCAGCCGGCAGTACCCCTGCGAAACCCCCCCGTAGTACCAGCGGTCACCCCGCACTACCCGCAGTACACGCAGTGAACATTCGCGTCGCCTCGGGCCGTCACCCCGGGTCGTGCAGCCAAACGCACCATCCCAAATCCCGCAATCTCCAATCCCCAAGCGGGTGCCCCTTTGAACCTTGGGAGTTAGGCACCATGACCCAGTCGTCAGTGGAGTCCAAGACCACCGCGGAGGAAGCCGGAGACGGCTCCCCCACTCCGGCGGGCAGCTCTTGGCTCGACCGCTACTTTCACATAACCCACAGAGGATCCAACGTCGGCAACGAGGTTCGTGGCGGTATCACGACCTTCATGGCCATGGCGTACATCCTCCTGCTCAACCCGCTGCTCCTGTCGGGCAAGGACGTCGCCGGCACGTCGATGCAGGCCTCGGCCATCATCACCGCCACGGCGTTCGCGGCGGCCGTCACGACGCTCCTCATGGGCTTCGTCGGCAAGGTCCCGCTGGCCCTCGCCGCCGGACTCTCCGTCTCCGGCGTGCTCGCCTCGCAGGTGGCCCCCCAGATGACCTGGCCGCAGGCCATGGGCATGTGCGTGGTCTACGGTGTCGTGATCTGTCTCCTGGTCGTCACCGGCCTCCGAGAGATGATCATGAATGCGATCCCCCTCGCGCTCAAGCACGCGATCACCATGGGCATCGGCATGTTCGTCGCCCTGATCGGCCTGGTGAAGGCCGGCTTCGTCGGCCGCGGGCCCGAGCAGGGCCCCCCGCTGCAGCTCGGCTCGGTCGGTGAGCTCGCCGGCTGGCCCGTCCTGATCTTCTGCCTCACCCTGCTCGCGATCTTCATGCTGCAGGCCCGCAAGATCCCCGGCGCGATCCTGATCGGCATCGTCGGCGGCACCGTCGTCGCGGCCATCGTGAACGCCGTCGCGAACATCGACCCCAAGGCCTGGCGCAGCGGCCCGCCGGAGCTGTCCGGCTCCGCGGTCTCGATGCCCGACTTCTCGCTCTTCGGCGACGTCTCGTTCGGCGGCTGGGGCGACGTCGGCTACATGACGGTCGGCATGATCGTCTTCACCCTGGTGCTGGCGGGCTTCTTCGACGCGATGGCCACCATCATCGGTGTCGGCACCGAGGCGAAGCTGGCCGACGACAAGGGCCGCATGCCGGGCCTGTCCAAGGCACTCTTCATCGACGGCGCCGGCGGCGCCATCGGCGGCGTCTCGGGCGGCTCCGGCCAGACGGTGTTCGTCGAGTCCGCGACCGGTGTCGGCGAGGGTGCCCGCACGGGTCTCGCCTCGGTCGTGACCGGCCTGTTCTTCGCGGCCTGCCTCTTCTTCACCCCGATCACGCAGATCGTCCCGGGTGAGGTCGCCTCGGCGGCCCTGGTGGTCATCGGCGCGATGATGATGCAGAACGCCCGCCACGTGGACTGGGCCGACAGCGCGACGGCGATCCCGGTCTTCCTGACCGTCGTGATCATGCCGTTCACCTACTCGATCACGGCCGGCGTCGCCGCCGGTGTGCTCTCCTACGTCGCCATCAAGGTCGCTCAGGGCAAGGCCCGGGAGATCGGCGGCTTCATGTGGGCGCTGACCGGCATCTTCGTCGTCTTCTTCGCCCTGCACCCGATCGAGGGCTGGCTCGGGGTCGGCTGACCCCGGGCACGGACGGTCCGGGTCGCCCGCCGACCCGGACCGTCCGCTCCGCAGTGAAACCGCACCTGCGCGTACCCGATACTGGAACCGAATCCTCCGAGGAGGCCGCACATGCTGGACATCGCCGACGAGCTGAACCGGTGGGTACAGCAGGGACGTGACTTCGCCGTCGCGACGGTCGTGGCGGTCGGCGGCAGCGCGCCCCGGCAGCCCGGTGCCGCCCTCGCCGTCGACAGCGAGGGGACGGCCATCGGCTCGGTCTCCGGCGGGTGTGTGGAGGGTGCGGTGTACGAGCTGTGCCGGCAGGCGCTGGAGGACGGCGAGACCGTTCAGGAGCGCTTCGGCTACAGCGACGACGATGCCTTCGCGGTGGGGCTGACCTGCGGTGGGATCATCGACATCCTGGTCACCCCGGTTCCTGCGGGCTCACCCGCGCGCGCGGTGTTCGAGGCCGCGCTGGCCGCCGCCTCCCGCGGCGAGGCCGCCGCGCTGGCCCGGGTGGCCGAGGGGCCCGCCGAGCTGATGGGCCGCGCCGTGCTCGTCCGTACCGAGGGGCCCTTCGAGGGTGGCCTCGGCGGACACCCGGAGCTGGACCGCACCGTCGCCGAGGAAGCCCGCGCCATGCTGGACGCCGGCCGGACCGGTGTGCTGGAGATCGGCGCCGACGGCGGGCTCTGCGGAGAGCCGCTGAAGGTCCTCGTCGAGGCCAGCGTGCCGCCGCCGCGGATGATCGTCTTCGGCGCCATCGACTTCGCCTCCGCGCTCGTGCGGATCGGCGCCTTCCTCGGCTACCGGGTGACCGTCTGCGATGCGCGGCCCGTCTTCGCGACGAAGAACCGCTTCCCCGAGGCCGACGAGATCGTCGTGGACTGGCCGCACCGCTACCTCGAGAGGACCGAGGTCGACGGCCGGACCGTGTTGTGCGTGCTCACCCACGACGCCAAGTTCGACGTCCCGCTCCTGGAGCTGGCCCTGAGGCTGCCGGTCGCCTACGTCGGGGCCATGGGCTCCCGCCGCACACACGAGGACCGCAACCAGCGGCTGCGCGCCGTCGGCGTCACCGAGCTCGAACTGGCCCGGCTGCGCTCCCCGATCGGCCTCGACCTCGGCGCCCGCTCCCCGGAGGAGACCGCGCTGTCCATCGCCGCGGAGATCGTCGCCAACCGCCGCGGCGGCAGCGGCGCGGCCCTGACCGGCGCGCACATCCCCATCCACCCGGACGCCGCGAACACGGTGGTCGACAGGATCGGCTCCGTCGCTTGAAGGAGTGAGGGCGGAAGGTGAGAAAAGGGCGCACCCTGTGGGGGTTGCGCCCTTCCGGCGTTCCCCCTATTTTACCCGCCGGTAATCGGAGGCCTCTCCATCCCTTCCTCACAACGGAGTTGAGCGGATGTTGCGTACTGTGCGAATCCTGGGCGTGCTGGCCGCGGCCGCCCTGCTGACCGCCTTCGCGCCCTCCCCGGAGGTCCCGGCCGCCCCGGCGGGCGGCCTGCGCGAGGTGCTCTTCGTGGGGAACAACTGGGAGGGGACGGCCGATGTCCTCGCCTCCACCGGTGACCTCGCCAAGGTCGGCCGGATCGACGTGATCCCCGACCGGGCGGAGCGGCTCCGCGAGATCTACCTCAACCCCGTGAAGCTCGCCTTCTTCCTCGGCATCCGGGAAAGCGCCGGTGAGGGCCACGACCAGTTCGTCGACGACATGTTCACCACCCCGGACGGTTCCGCGGTCGTCGCGTCCCGCCCCAGCTTCGCCGACGTCGTCTCCATCGACCTGACCTCCGGGCGGATCAACTGGCGCTTTCCGGTGTCCGGTTACCGCTCCGACCACATGGCGGTCTCCCCGGACGGGACCCGCATCGCCGTCTCGGCCTCCACCTCCAACACGGTGCACGTCCTGGACATCGCCACCGGGCGGCAGATCGGTTCCTTCCGCACCGGCGACAAGCCGCACGAGAACACCTTCACCCACGACGGCCGCCACCTGTGGAACAGCTCCATCGGTGAGGTGAACACGGCCCTCGACGCGCCCTGGCTGGACTGGACGAAGGGCGACCGGAAGATCACCGTGGTCGACGCCCAGACCTTCCGCACCGTCCGGGTGATCGACATGCGGGAGCGGCTGGACGCCTTCGGCCGCCGGGACCTGTCCGACTCCGTACGCCCTGTGTCCTTCAGCCCCGACGAGTCGAAGCTCTACTTCCAGGTCTCCTTCTTCGGCGGCTTCCTGGAGTACGACGTGGCCACCGACCGCATCACCCGCCTCAAGGAGCTCCCCGCCAACCCGGCCACCAGTACCAACCGCACCACCTGGGTCAACGACTCCCGCCACCACGGCATGTCGATGAGTCCCGACGGGGCCAAACTCTGCATCGCGGGAACCATGGACGACTACGCGACCGTCGTGGACCGTGCCACCCTCACCGAAGGGCCGCTCGTGCCCGCCGCGAAGCCCTACTGGGCCACGGTCTCCGGCGACGGGACGGCCTGTGTGATCTCCGAGAGCGGCACCGACCGGGTCACGGCCATCGACTTCGCCACCGGCGCCAAGCGGGTGTCCGTACCCGTAGGCGACCACCCCCAGCGCATCCGGCTCGGCCACGTGCCGGCCGCCTGGACTGGTCCGGCCGGCCGCTGAGCGGGCCGTCCGGACCGACGGAAGCACGGCTGGAACCGGCCGAACGCGCAGATCAAGCCATTATGGTGTGACTGGTCCACGATGACCGATTAGTCTCGCGATCATGGTGGACATCCGTGAGGTACCCGAGGCCGACATCGACCGTGCCCTGGAGCTCGCCTACCTGGTCTTCCACGACCGGCCCGAGAGGCAGGTCAGGGAGCGGCACCACGCGCTGCTCGCGCGCTGCGACCGGATCGGTGCCTACGACGGGGACGCCCTGGTCGGCTTCATGGCCGCGCACGACTTCCGGCTCTCGGTGCCCGGCGCGGACCTGCCCTGCCCCGGGCTCACCTTCGTCTGCGTCGCGCCCACCCATCGGCGCCGCGGCGTGCTCACCGGCATGATGGCGCGGATGATGCGGCGCGCCCGCCACTCCGGCCGCCCGATCGCCGCGCTGTGGGCCTCGGAGGCCGCGATCTACGGCCGCTTCGGCTACGGCGGCGCCACCACCGGCGCCACCGTGGAGATCGACTCCACCCGGCCGCTGGCCCTGCGCATCGACCCGGACCGGCGCCCGTTGCGGCTCGTCGACCCGGCGGACGCGCTCGACGTCATCGCCCCCTTCCACGAGGCCACCCGCGCCGGCCGGCCCGGCCGCCCCCGCCGCAGCCCCGAACGCTGGCGCGAAGAGTGGCTCACCGAACAGGACGAGGAGGACGAGGAGCTGAGCCCGCCCAGGATCATCGTCCTGGGCGATCCGGGCGAGCCCATCGCCGGTTACGTCGTCTACCGCACCAAGCCGGAGGGCGACGCCCCCGCCACCCGCACCCCGGGCCTGGTCCGGGTCGACGAACTGGAGGCGGACACGCCGGCGGTGGCCGCCGCCCTCTGGGAGTGCCTGGCCTCCCTCGACCTCACGGGCAAGGTCCGCGCATGGGGCCGCCCGGTCGACGACCCGCTGCTGCACTTCGCCGCCGACCGGGACCAGGTACGGGTCACCGCCCAGTTCCCGGCGCTCTGGCTGCGCCTGGTCGACGTACGCGCGGCGCTGACCGCGCGGTCCTGGGCCGCACCGGTCGAACTGGTGCTGGAGGTCCGCGACGCACGGCTGCCCGACAATGCCGGGCGCTTCCGCCTCAAGGCCGGGCCGCACGGGGCGGCGTACGGTCCCACGGACGGCCCCGCCGACCTGGCCCTCGACGTGCGCGAGCTGGCCGCCTGCTACCTGGGCGGGACCCGGGTCGCCGAGCTGGTCGCCGCCGGTCTGGTCCAGGAGCGCACCCCCGGAACGGCCGCGGCCCTGGACGACGCCCTGCGCACGCCCGTACTGCCGCACACGGCGGACGAGTTCTGAGCAGGGAAGCGGCGGCAGACACGGACCGCCCCCGCCGCGGGACTCACGCGGGCGGGCGCAGCCGCGCGGCGGCCATGCCGAAGCCGGAACCGAGCACCGCGCCGACGAGGCCGCCACCGGGCCGCTCCAGATCCTCCGGCCGGTAACGGCGGATCGTGGCGTGCCAGTTGAGGACCCCCGCGTGCCAGTCGCGGAGTTCTCCCACGTACGCGTCCAGGGCGGCCCGCGCCCCGGCCCCGAGGCGGAAGTCGTCGCAGAGCACCGGCAGCTGGTTCGCCACGATGTGCTCGAACTCCTCGGTGCGACGGGTCATCAGCGCATGGCAGATGTGCAGGGCCTCCGGGTAGCCGATGTCGAAGAAGTTCTGGGTCACCAGGATGTGGTTGTGGACCTCGCCCTCGAACTCCACCTCCTTCTGGTAGGAGTAGATGTCGTTGACCAGGCAGGCCGCGTCCGCGACGGCGTTCTCCAGCGAGCGGACGGTCCCCGAGGCGTAGATCTCCCCGGGGATGCCCCGGCCCTCGTGCCCCAGCCGGCACAGGTACATGGTGAGCTGGCTGCCGAAGGTGCGCCGGCGCATCTCCGCGTAGTCCACCGGGTCCGGAATGCGGTGGTGGACGGCGTTGTCCACCTCCCAGAGCCAGCTCTCCAGCATGTCCACCACCGTCGCGCGGAACTCGGCGCGCTGCTCCACCGACATGCCGGCGCCGGTGCGCACCCACAGGTCGGCGAGGCCCCGTTCCAGCGCGGTCGACGGCGACGGCTGCTCGGCGTGGTCGACGGGCATCATGGCGATCAGCCCGGCCGTGGCCGCCTTGGCCGCCGCCGGGTTCCTGGTCTGCGCGAACACCACCGGGTAGTAGTCGTCCGCGTACGTGCCCCAGGTCAGCCAGCAGGCGTTGAGGGCGAGTTCGCCGGGAGTGGCGTCCGGGTCGATCCCGGCCGAGCAGACCGCGAAGTCGTAGCCGCGCAGCTTCTCCTCGGTCCAGATCGCCGAACCGGGGTCGCCCGGCTGCGGATCCAACAGACCCGTCCGACGGGCCCAGGCCACCGACTCCTCTCGGGCGTGCGCCAGATGAGGGCTCAGCGTGAGCCGGTGGGGCATGTAGATCTCCGGGATGACGGAGGGCCCGGTCCGCTGGAAGGGGACGTGGGTGAAGGAGCGGCGGCGCAGTTCCATCGAGCGCCGGTTGAAGACCGACCGCAGGTCGAGGGCGCTGGTGCCGAGTCCGGACGGCATGAAGGGAAGCGAGGCCGGGGCGGTCGCCCTGGCCTCCTTGTTCATGTAGCGGCTGGAGACCATGTGCCACTCGTGTCCGCCGGACTGCCAGTCCTGGAGGCCCTTGGCGTAGGCGAGGACGGCCGCGATCTCGTCCGGTTCGAGTGATAAGTCGATGAAGAGCTGGGGCAGTTCGTGCAGGGCGGTCTGTTCGAACTGCTGGAGGCGGGAGGTGAGAAGGTCGTTGGAGGCCTCCGCGGCCTCCTGCGTGGTGCAGCCGAGGAACGTCTCCAGGACGAGGACGGCGTTGGAGAGTTCGCCCTCGTCGGTGACCTCCCGCTCGTAGCTGAAGAGGTCGTTCCTGATGTGGACCGCGTCGGAGAAGGCGTCCCGCAGCACGCCCAGCGGGCGCGAGTGCGCGACGCGCGCCGGGACCTCGGCGGCGACGTACTCGACCAGCCCGGCCGACCAGGGGGCGCCGCCCACCTTGCGGCGCATCTCGATGTACTCCAGGGGGTTGGCCACCCGCCCGATGTCGATATTGGCGAGCTCCCACATCGATTCGTCGAGGAGGTTCTTGGTGGACGTGGAGAACCGTTCCCGCCAGTCCGCCGACATCGAGGGAACGGTTCGCCGCCACAGGTCGGCGAGGCCGGCCTCCACGGGATTGGTGGGTTCGGGAAAGCCGTCGGCCAGGTTCATCGGCATGAAGGCGGCCAGCCGGTCGAGGTACGCCTTGGCGCCGACGCGGTCCTGCGAGCGCTTGAAGGTCTCCAGGAAGTGGTCGTCGAAGAAGAACACCCACACGTACCAGTCGGTGACCAGCGACAGCGCCTCGGCGTCGCAGTCGGGGTGGGTGTACGAGCAGAGCAGGGCGTAGTCGTGCGAGTCGAGGTCGCTCTCCTCCCAGACGCCGGACCCCTCCAGCATCGCGAGGCCGCGCGCCCACTGCTTGGCGTGGACCCTCGCCTCCTCCAGGTGGGGGTTGAGTCGCGCCGGATACGGCACGTAGAAATCCGGCAGTCGGAACGGCTGCGTCACGGCGTGGTAGGCCCTTCGTCCAAAGGAGCGGGGGCCGTTGGACCGGCCCCCGCAAGAGATCAGCAGGGCCCTACCCGCGGTGTCCACGGGCCAAGGCGGAGTTCACCGCATCAGGTGACGGAGGCGTCATGCGGCCCGGCGAGCCCCTGGACGCGGTACCGGGCGGCGATCACCGCGGTGCTGCGCGCCCGCCCCCGGACACGGCGAAGGCCGTCCCCTCCGCCCACCGAAGCGGGCCGGGAGACGGCCTTCGCCG